>NZ_LZHJ01000001.1:0-38650 GCF_001690815.1 Gilliamella sp. GillExp13
ATTCGCACCATGGGTGGGACGACGATAACCCAACACCGGATATATCTGCTCTGCCAGCAGTAAATGGCAAATGGGAGCCGTAAAATAACCCGCATCAAGACCGACACCAACCGGATTAAAGCCAAACCGCTCTAACTGGCGTTTTAATCAGGCCATGTAAGGCTGGGAATCATGATATTTCCAGCTGTGACATAGGTATCGGTAATTAAATTATGTTTGCCATCAACCGTTCGGTGATCTAAGTAGAAAAATCCTTTAGGCTTGCCTTCCCAATGCATAAAGCCACTGTCCAGATCTGTTGTACTGAGTTTAACCTCCTTGTATTTCTCTACCGTCGATGGCTTTAAAGCTTTTTTCCGTTTAATTCTCTTTCTGCGTTGATGGCTTGATTAAGCGCATCAATATAATGACTGGGCTCAACAATACGCTGCTCATTACGTGCTTTGCCTTTATTGGCATTTGCTTTCAGGTGAGTACTGTCCGTATATAAAACCCGACCACTTATCAACCCTTTGGCAATGGCCTGCTCAACAATATTATCAAAAATCTGTTGATAGATTTCACTGTCATTAAACCGAGGGCGACGATTTTGGTTGAGTGTTGAGGCGTCAATCACTTTTTCGGTTAATCCCATTCCAGAAACCAGCGGTAAGCTAAATTGACCTGAATTTCCTGAACCAGACGACGTTAACTGGGGATACCGAAAAGATACCCCAATAACATGATTTTAAACAGTCTGACCGGATCTTCTGCTGGACGACCATTATTAGGGCAATAAAGTGGTGCTACCGCTTCTCGAATAAATTCAAAATCAATGACTTTAGCTATTTTACGAACAAGATGATTTTGAGGGACAAGCGCATCTAGCGAGATTTGCTCTATTTTTTCTGGTGTCGCTGGAGTTGGTTTTTTTAGCATAGAAGAATTCCTCTTATAATGGACTCCTCTCTATTAGATCAAAGAACTCGCCAAAAAGCGAGCTCTTTGTCATCAATCTGAAACCACTTTTAAAAAGTGGTTTTTGTTAACAAAGTGCAATTTTAATCATTTTTAATAACAATTGCTTTTTTGATATAAATAGGCTCAACTGGCACATTTTGATGTGGTCCCACGCGTTTAGTTGGGATACTAACAATTTTATCAACTATATCCATCCCTTTAGTTACTTTACCAAATACAGCATAACCATATTGTTCTGGAGATTTGTAATTAAGGAAATCATTGTTTACTATGTTGATAAAAAATTGACTGGTTGCGCTGTTTATTTCACTTGTTCTTGCCATTGCAATGGTGCCACGATCATTTTTTAAACCATTGTCTGCTTCATTTTTAATTGGTGGGTTATTCTCTTTAAATTTTAGTTGATCATCAGCGCCACCACCTTGAATCATAAATCCAGGAATTACACGGTGGAAAGTTAAATTTTCATAAAAACCACTATTAACATAATCAAGAAAGTTTTTAGTGGTAATTGGCGCATGTTCGCTGTCTAGTTCAATCTCAATATCGCCCATACTGGTTTGTAATAAGACTTGAGGAGTAGCTGAGGCGACAGTTGAAAAAATTGTTAGCAGTAATGTTAAAATTAATAGTTTGATTTTTCTCATATAATAAAACCTCTTTCCATTTGAATTGGCTGATTATACCGAATATTAAGCTAATTTAAATAACAATTATGCAAAATCGGATAATTTTTTGTGCTGTATATCGTATAACGATTTAATTATATTTAATTAAAAAATTGATTGGTCTATTTTATTGATGTTAACCTGATTTTAAACATTAATAAGATAAGGAGTTATAAAAAATGTTTTTTATAACTCCCTTTTTTATACTAACCGTTTTTATACTGAAACATAGTGTAACCTGAAACTTTTTTACAAAAAAACTGTTAAATTTTATGCGATGTATTTTGTGTGATATGCCTTTATTTCTATCTCATCATGGCATTTGTAGCCAATGTGTTCAAAATATACCTAAATTTAATAAAGTCTGCCATCAATGCTGTTTACCACATTCTTTATCGACTGATATATGTTATCGGTGTCGTGCAAAGAAACCTTATTGGGATGAACTTATTGCTGTTTCTGAGTATGTTAATCCTTTAAAAAAATTGATTCATCATCTAAAGTTCTACAACAAAATTGAATTGAGTACTGCATTGGCAAGATTGATGTTTTTGGCTTGGTATCAACGGCGAGAAATTGATGCGTTAATTAAGCCCGATTTGGTCACTTGTGTGCCATTGCATCATTTTCGTTATTGGTCTCGTGGTTTTAATCAAGCTGAGTTATTGGCAAAACCTATTGCAAGATGGTTAGATTGTGAATTTTATCCTTATTTACTATCTCGAACGTCAAATGTACAAGATCAAAAAAAACTATCTCTTACAGAGCGAATCGCTAATGTTGAAAAGCTTTTTATATGCCATCAAAATCTTTCACATAAATCGGTAATGCTTATTGATGATATCGTTACAACAGGTAATACGATTAATGCAATTAGTCAGCAACTAAAAAATTGTGGAGCAACGAGTGTTTATGTTGTTTGTTTATGCCGTACAGTATTGTAAAATCCTAAACAACCCCTATAATAACCAAGAAAGTTAGTCAACTATTATTAATATATTATAAATGATGTTAGGTTTGTTTATTACCTAATTACATTAAAGTGAGGGGTTATGTCTATTATCACTATTTCTGAATCAGCTCAACAGCACTTTAAAAAATTACTTGCTAATCAATCAGATGGAACACAAATTCGAGTATTTGTTATTAACCCTGGTACTCCAAGTGCGGAATGCGGTGTTTCGTATTGCCCTGCTGATACTATAGAAGATAGCGATATAGAAGAACAGTATGCTGATTTTTCAGTTTATATTGATGAAATTAGTGCTCCATTTTTAGAAGAAGCCGTCATTGATTATGTGACTGATGAATTAGGTTCACAGTTAACATTAAAAGCACCAAATTCAAAAATGAAAAAAGTAGCTGATGATGCACCTCTTATTGAGCGTGTTAATTACGCAATTCAAGCGCAGGTCAATCCGCAATTAGCTAGCCATGGTGGCCATGTTAGTTTAGTGGAGTTGACCGAAGATAATTATGTTGTTTTACAATTTGGTGGGGGGTGTAATGGTTGCTCAATGGTCGATTATACTTTGAAAGAAGGTATTGAGAAGCAATTAATGGCAGAGTTTCCTGAACTCGCAGGTGTAAAAGATATTACTGAACACCAAGCTGGAGCTCATTCTTTTTGCTAATAATGGCAGAAAATAATTTTTATTTAAATCTTGCTTATTGCTAGGATTGAGTCATAATCGGATAACGTTTGCCATTTGACATTCTGATGGGGTTTTATGAATCAAGTTAGTATTATTTCAGATCTTATCGTTTGGATTGAAAAAAATTTGGAACAACCATTATCTATTGATCATGTTGCACAAAAATCAGGTTATTCAAAGTGGCATTTACAACGTATGTTTAAAGAGGTAACTGGTCAAGTTCTTGGTACTTATATTCGACATCGTCGTTTAACTTATGCTGCGCTTGCTTTACGCATGACAAGTAAGCCTATTTTAGATATTGCGATGCAATATCGTTTTGATTCTCAACAAACATTTACTCGTTCTTTTAAAAAACAATTCAATGAAACCCCAGCAAGTTACCGACGAGGCGATATTTGGGATCCTACAGGATTAACTCCTGCTATTGAGCTTAATAAAAACCGGTTTTCATTGCCTGAGCCAAAATTTGTTAATATGCCTCAAAAAACGTTTTGGGGTATCACCTTTAAAAATAATTGCAATTTGAGTCAATTATTAGATGAAGAAAATAAACTAAGATCACAATTTTTTCATAATTATATATCTCGCTGTGGCAATACATGTGAAAACTTGCCAGATAAAATTTATGCTTTTAGCCGTATATTGAAAAGCAAAGATAATGCTAATGAACAAGAGCTTTTTTATACAATTGCTTTAGATCAGAATAATAATTTAGAGCATATTGAGCAGATAGTTAATGAAGGAGGATTGTATCTTTGCTTTAGATATATTGGTTCTCCTGATGAGTTTGGCGATTTTATTTCACAAGTGCATTTAGCTGCTATGCCAGCATTAAAAGTACGTTTACGTTGCTCTAGTTGTGTAATTGAGATTCATCATAATCTTCGCGATGATTCTGTTGAATCGTTTAAGGATATTAAGCATATGGAGTGTGTTTATTGTGTGCCAGTTGTTGCTGATAGTGGAGTCAATATCCAATCAAGTTTATAGTTATAATATGATATAAAAATCTGCTATTAGATATTGACTGAATTATTTAGTTATCTGAGTTTAATAAAATCTTTTCTAACCACTTTTTAAATTCTGGAGTTGCTTCTTTTAGGCTATTAGAGCCTCTTGTTATAGTTGCAATACCAATTTTTAGTTGCTCTTTAAGTTGGCGTTGATTGATTGAACCATCAAGTAATGAATGTACGATTTTTACTCGAGTAATTAAAGCATCTCGCTCATCGGCAGTCATTAGTAATTTTAAAATATCTAGTGAATAACCATCGTTAAATGCTTGGTGTAATAATTCAACTGTTTGTTGCCATTCGTTAGTTTTCATTATAATCACCATTAATATTGTTTATTAAATTCATTTGAACTAAGAAAATTGACATCTTTTTGCCCTAAGATTACTTGATAAATATAATCATATACCAATACGTTTTTGACGTAATTACGTGTTTCAGTAAATGGTATACTCTCAATAAATGCTACTGCATCAAGTTTTCCGTTACTCTTTTTTAGCCAGCGCTTAACATTATTTGGGCCAGCATTGTAAGCGGCTGAAGATAATATACGATTTTTATCATTTTGTAGATAAGCAGTGTTTAAATAGCTAGTGCCTAACTGTATATTTGTTTGAGGATCAAACAATTGTGCAGATGAAATATAAGTTACTGAATTAACTTTTTTAGCTGTTTCTTTAGCTGTGGCTGGCATTAATTGCATTAATCCACTGGCGCCGACAGGTGATTTGACAGTAGTATCGAGTGCACTTTCTTGGCGAGAAATAGCTAAAGCATAAGATAAACCAATAGCTTTATCTTTTAATGCATTGTTATATAAATCTTTGTACATAATAGGCAAACGTTCTGTCCAGTTATCCCAGAGTTTGCCAGCAATGGTTGCTTGAATGCTAAGATCACCCCATCCTTTTTGTAAGGCATATTGAGATAATGCTAAATATTCATTCTTATTTTTTTGATTAGTTAACATATATCGCCATTCGTAGCTTGATTCTGAAAGCATTCCTAAATAACGTAATTCGTTAATTCTTTTTACATAGGGTTGATTGTCGTATTTGCTTTTTAAGGTTGATATTTCTGATTGTGTAATCTTTGGTGATTGGTTATTGATCGAATAAGGTTGATTAAGAGTTTGTGCACTTATCATGCCATAAAACCCACGTTTGGTTGTGAGTGTTTGCAAAATTTTGTTAGCTTCACTTTTTTTATTATTATTTAATAAAACTCTAGCTTGCCAATATTGCCAGTCTTCTTTTAATTGATCTTCTGGTGATAGTTGTGCTATCCAATAACCGATGTCTGTGAAGTTATAGCTATCGATTGCAAGGCGGATACGTTTTTCAACTAATGTTGTATCGTGATATTTTGCAATATAGCTATCACGCCATTTAATTTGTTCATCTGTTGCAGAATTTTTAAAGTAGCTGTTAGCTAAACTATTTTGTAATGCTACCTGTTCTGCTTTACTTAAAGTTTGCTGTTTAACTAATTTTGGTAATAATGCTACAGCTAAATTCATATCAGCTTTTACTAAGCGAGGAAATGATGATAAGACAACTTTTTTAGTGAAAGAGCTAGCTTTAATATTGTTTGAAAAATCTTCTAATTTTTTAGGATTATTAAGAACAGCTAGTAAATTGATTTTTGTTGTTTTGTAGTTGTCATCAAGTAAATTAGCTAGGTGTTTGGCTAATTTTAAATTATTTGCATCAATAGCAAGTTCGATACGTAATAGTATTAAATTAGCTGTCCGTCTACCTGCTTGAGCCCAAGCGTCAAGTAATGGATCGCATGCAGAAGGAAGTTCTTTGCCTGTCATCCAAAGAGATTCAACAGAGCTAAAAGCAACCTCCTTATTTCCTTGTTGTAGTAATGCATATTGATAACGACAATTAGAAAGTGTGGAGTTATCTTTTGGGAACGAAACGATTGAATTCCAATCTTGACGATTGCTTAATTCGCTTAAATAAGATTGTGTTAATGAAGCTGTTAGCGGAAAATCATTATATTGATTAATAAAATCGCTTACCATTTGTGGTGAAACGATTTTAATATTACTCTGAAAAAACTGTACAGCAGCATAAGGATATAATGGATAATCTTTTATGGTAGAGAGTAATGTTCGCTGTTCTTCAAAGTTAAGTGATTGATAGGAGTTAAGCCATTTTTGATAATTTTCTCGACCTTTTTGAGAACTATCTGCATAAATGTTACCTGTGAACAATAGGTTAATTATCAAAAAATAACGTAATACTAATTTCATCCTTTAGCTCCTATGTTAATTTAGTTTATTAGATTAGCATATTAAGCTATGATTCGTCGATAATGAACTGCGGTTTAATTCCTACTAAAACACTCAACTAAATACTTGACTAAACCGAAAGGATATATACAATATGCATACTTACATATAAAGGAATGCTCAATGAAACTGACATCAAAAGGGCGATACGCGGTGACGGCAATGCTTGATGTTGCTTTACATGCAGATTCAGGACCGGTATCACTAGCTGATATTTCAGAACGTCAAGAAATTTCACTTTCTTATCTTGAACAATTGTTTGCTCGGTTACGAAAAAATGGTTTGGTGCGCAGTGTTAGAGGCCCAGGTGGCGGTTATATACTGAGTCGTTCTATGGATCAAATTGCTATTAGTTCAATTGTTAAAGCTGTCGATGAAACAGTGCATGCGACAAAATGCCACGGGCAAGATGGATGTCAAGGTGGTGTTAGATGTTTAACCCATACACTGTGGAATGATTTAAGTGAACGAATTGAGGACTTTTTAACTAGCATTACATTGAGTGAATTGGTCAATAATAAAGAAGTTAAAGCTGTTGCTAGCCGACAAAGTAATATACAACACCTTCAAATTAATTAATAAAAATAGAATACAGAATTTTTCATTGGGAGTAATTAATGAAACTACCTATTTATATGGATTATGCAGCGACAACGCCTGTAGATCCTAGAGTTGCTGAAAAAATGATGCAGTATTTAACGCCAGACGGTATATTTGGTAATCCAGCATCTCGTTCCCATAAATTTGGCTGGCAAGCTGAAGAAGCCGTTGATATTGCCCGTAATCAAATTGCCGATCTTATTGGTGCTGATTCACGCGAAATTGTCTTTACGTCAGGGGCAACTGAAGCTGATAATTTAGCAATTAAAGGTGCCGCTCATTTTAATCAAGCCAAAGGTAAGCACATTATTACTTGTAAAACTGAGCACAAGGCTGTGCTTGATACTTGTCGCCAACTAGAGCGAGAAGGTTATGAAGTAACTTATTTAACGCCAGAATCCGATGGGATCCTTGATCTTGATAAACTTGCAACGGCTATGCGTAGTGATACAACCGTTGTATCAATTATGCATGTTAACAATGAAACGGGTGTAATACAAGACATCGAAAAAATTGGTGAGATGTGCCGTGAAAGAGGCATTGTTTTTCATGTTGATGCAACCCAGTCTGTTGGTAAATTACCAATTGATGTAGCTAACTTAAAAGTTGATTTAATATCATTTTCTGGTCATAAGATTTATGGACCAAAAGGTATTGGTGGGCTTTATGTAAGGCGTAAACCGCGTGTTCGTATTGAAGCTCAAATGCATGGAGGTGGTCATGAACGAGGTATGCGCTCTGGTACTTTACCTGTGCATCAAATTGTGGGTATGGGGGAAGCGTATCATATAGCTAAACAAGAGATGGCTACTGAAATGCCTCGTTTATTATCCTTAAAAAATCGTTTATGGGATGGTTTAAAAGACATTGAAGAGGTTTATTTAAATGGCTCTTTAGAACACAGTGTGCCAAATATCTTAAATGTGAGTTTTGCTTACATTGAAGGTGAATCGTTGATGATGGCTTTAAAAGATTTAGCTGTTTCATCTGGTTCTGCATGCACATCAGCGAGTTTAGAGCCGTCTTATGTATTACGAGCATTAGGGCTTAATGATGAGCTCGCTCATAGTTCAATTCGATTTTCTATTGGTCGTTTTACCACAGAAGAAGAAATTGATTATGTCATTAAATTAATCAGAGAATCTATTGGGAAATTAAGGGATTTATCGCCTCTTTGGGAAATGTTTAAAGATGGCGTTGATTTAACAAAGATTAAATGGTCAGCACATTAAAATTGGGAGTAAATTATGGCATATAGTGAAAAAGTCGTTGATCATTATGAAAACCCACGTAATGTTGGTTCGTTTGATCAAAATGATCCTAATGTTGGTAGTGGTATGGTTGGCGCACCAGCGTGTGGTGATGTGATGCGTCTACAAATCAAAGTGAATGACAACGGTATTATTGAAGATGCTAAGTTTAAAACTTATGGTTGTGGTAGTGCAATTGCATCAAGTTCTTTGGTTACAGAATGGATAAAAGGTAAATCATTAGACGAAGCAGAAGCTATCAAAAATACGGATATTGCTAAAGAACTTGCTTTACCTCCGGTTAAAATTCACTGTTCAATTTTAGCGGAAGATGCAATTAAAGCTGCTATTGATGACTATAAAACCAAAAAAGGACAACGTTAATGGCAATCACATTGACTAATAGCGCAGCTGATCGTATTCAAGCCTTTTTGGCTAATCGCGGAAAGGGGGTTGGGTTACGATTAGGTGTTAAAACATCGGGTTGTTCTGGTATGGCTTATGTTTTAGAGTTTGCCGATGTGATTAATGATGATGATAGTGTCTTTGAAGATAAACATGTCAAAGTTATCGTGGATAAAAAAAGCTTAGTTTATATTGATGGAACTGAACTTGATTTTGTTAAAGAAGGATTAAATGAAGGTTTCAAGTTTAATAATCCTAATACGAAGCACGAATGTGGTTGTGGCGAAAGCTTTAATGTGTAATCGGACACAATAATTATGGTTAATTACTTCGAGCTATTTAGTTTGCCAGTTCAATTGCCGGTGGATATCGCTCAACTAACAACTCATTATCAGCAATTGCAAAAGCAATATCACCCAGATAATTTTGCTGTTGTAAACGATATTGAGAAAGTGGCAATTGTTCAAAAGTCAGCAATCATTAATGATGGTTATCATACGTTAAAAAATCCAATTAAAGCCGCTGAGTATTTTTTATCTCTACAAGGTTTTGACGTAGCAACTGAACAAAGTATTATTCATGATACTAATTTTTTAATGGAGCAATTTGTTTTACGTGAAAGACTTGATGATATCGAACGTAAAGATAATTTTGAATTATTAGATGATTTTTATGCTGAGATTGTTGCTCGTCAAAAGATAGTCTATAACGAATTATTACAATTTATTACTAATCAAGATTGGTCAAAAGCACTTAATCAGATCTATAAAATTCGCTATCTTGCCAGATTGATTGAACAAATCGAAAAGTTACAAGAAAAGCAATTTGATTTATAATTTAAGATAAGTAACGTATCGATAGAGATAGATTAAATGGCATTATTACAGATCAGCGAACCAGGACAAACTCCACTACCACATCAGCGCCGCCTTGCTGCGGGAATTGATCTTGGTACAACTAATTCATTAGTAGCAACGGTACGAAGTGGACAAGCAGAGGTATTGCCTGATTTAGAAGGTAATTCGCTATTGCCATCCGTTGTGCATTATGGCATCGATCATGATGATAACTTTGTTATCACGATTGGAAAAAATGCCAAAGATAATGCTGTGAATGATCCGCAAAATACAGTTAGCTCTATTAAGCGATTAATGGGGCGAAGTTTATCTGATATAGATTTATCACAATTTCCTTATACTTTTTCACAAACTGAAAATGGTGTTCCTTTATTAAATTTACCTAATGAACAAGTTAATCCAATACAAGTTTCATCAGAAATTTTGACAGCGTTAGCTGAGCGAGCAAAAGAGAGCTTACAAGGTGAAATTGATGGTGTGGTTATTACTGTGCCAGCTTATTTTGATGATGCACAGCGGCAAGCAACAAAAGATGCTGCCAAATTAGCTGGTTTGCATGTATTGCGCCTACTTAATGAACCTACAGCCGCTGCGATTGCGTACGGTTTAGATTCAGGGAAGGAAGGTATAATCGCTGTTTATGATTTAGGTGGTGGTACTTTTGATATTTCTATTTTACGCTTAAATAAAGGTGTTTTTGAGGTTCTAGCCACTAGTGGTGACTCAGCTCTTGGTGGTGATGATTTTGATCGGCTACTTGCTGACTATATAAAAGAGAAATTAGGATTATCTAATAATATAGATCCTTATATTAATCAAAAAATCAGTAGCCAAGCTACCGAAATAAAGATTTTATTAAGTGAGCAAGATTTAGCTGTATTTTCTCTGGATAATCAATCTTTGACTATTACTCGCCAGCAATTTCAACAATTAATTGAGCCATTGCTTAAACGCACTTTAGCTGTTTGTCGCCGTGCATTAAAAGATGCTGAGATTAATGTGGATGAAGTAGTTGAAGTTGTTATGGTTGGCGGCTCTACTCGTGTGCCATTAGTGCGAGAATTAGTAGGGAATTATTTTAAAACTACTCCCTTGATATCTATCGATCCTGATAAAGTAGTTGCTATTGGTGCAGCTATTCAGGCCGATATTTTGGTTGGCAATAAACCCGATTCAGATATGTTATTGCTTGATGTGATTCCATTGTCGTTAGGCATTGAGATCATGGGTGAATTGGTCGAAAAAATTATTCCACGTAATAGTACAATTCCGTGTGCAAGAGCTCAAGAGTTTACAACTTTTAAAGATGGTCAAACTGCGATGATGGTTCATGTTTTACAAGGAGAACGTGAAAGTGTTGCTGATTGTCGATCTTTGGCTCGTTTTACTCTGCAAGGTATTCCAGCAATGCCTGCTGGTGGTGCGCACATTAGGGTGACTTTTCAAGTTGATGCTGATGGTTTATTAAGTGTAACAGCAATGGAAAAATCAACGGGTATTGAAGCTGCTATCCAAGTAAAACCTTCATATGGACTGACTGATAATGAAATTGCCGATATGATTCAAGATTCAATCAGTTACGCACAGCAAGATAAACAGATTCGAATACTTGCTGAACAAAAAGTTGAGGCAGCTAGAGTGCTTGAAAGCTTGCAAAGTGCTTTAGATAAAGATGCTGACTTATTAGATGAAAGTGAACTAAACCATATTTTAATTGCTAAGCATCAATTACAAGCTGTAAGTGAGTCAAATGACAGTTATGCAATTGAAAAACAAATTAAAATTGTTGATAAAGTAACACAAAATTTTGCAGCTAAGCGGATGGATAGGTCAATTCGACATGCGTTAACTGGCCATAACGTTGATGATATTTAACTAACGAGATTATTATGCCAAAAATTACTTTTTTACCGAATGCGGAGCTTTGTCCAGATGGAAAAACTGTCGATGCCCAAGAAGGCGAATCCATTTTAGAAGTGGCATTGCGCAATGATATTGAAATCGAGCATGCTTGTGAAATGTCATGTGCTTGTTCAACATGCCACTGTATTGTGCGTAAGGGATTTGATTCGCTTGAAGCAAGCAATGAACAAGAAGATGATATGTTAGATAAAGCCTGGGGAGTTGAACCGCATAGTCGTTTAAGCTGTCAAGCTCATGTCACGAATGAAGATTTAGAGGTCGAAATCCCAAGATATAGCCTTAATCATGCTAAAGAAGATCATTAGTAAGTTATCATAATGATTATCCATTATGGGTTAATATAAAAATAATATTAAATCTGGTTATTTGATTGAAATTTGGTAATTGTAAATTAATAACCAGAAAAAGCTTCTCATCTTTAAACCCAAATATCTGTATTTATTTCTTGCCGTTAGTTAACTAACAGAGTATAATCGCCCTACTTTGTTTATTGCCTTTATGTAAACAAATGAGAAAAAGATATAATTGTTATGAAAAATAGCTAATTATATCAACAATACTCCCGATTTGGGGGTTACGAAAAAGAACGGATTACACTCTCCTGTCAATCGAAACAGGGTAAGAGGAGTAGTCTTTTGTTATAACTTTTAAATAATGGAGCTCTGGTCTCATGTCGAACCAAAGAATCCGTATCCGGTTAAAAGCGTTTGATCATCGTTTGATTGATCAATCAACTGCTGAAATTGTAGAAACTGCGAAGCGCACAGGTGCGCAAGTTCGTGGTCCTATTCCATTACCGACACGCAAAGAGCGTTTCACTGTATTGATTTCCCCACACGTTAATAAAGATGCGCGTGATCAGTACGAGATTCGCACTCATAAACGTCTAGTTGATATTGTTGAGCCAACTGAAAAAACAGTTGATGCTTTAATGCGTCTAGACCTTGCTGCCGGTGTTGATGTGCAGATCAGTTTAGGTTAGTCCTAAGCTGAATGATTGAGAGGTCGAAACAATGATTGGTTTAATCGGTCGTAAAGTAGGAATGACGCGTATCTTCACTGAAGATGGTGTTTCTATTCCTGTCACCGTAGTTGAAGTTCAAAGCAACCGCATTACTCAAGTTAAAACACTTGAGAATGATGGTTATCAAGCTATTCAGGTTACTACTGGCAGCAAAAAAGCAAGCCGTGTAAACAAACCTGAAGCAGGTCATTTCGCTAAGGCTGGCGTTGAAGCTGGTCGTGGTCTATGGGAATTCCGTTTTGAAGAAGGTGAATTTTCTGTAGGTCAAAGTATTAACGTTGATATCTTCGCTGACGTTAAGAAAGTTGATGTTACTGGGACATCTAAAGGTAAAGGTTTTGCTGGCGTTACTAAACGTTGGAATTTCCGTACTCAAGATGCTACTCATGGTAACTCTTTGGCACACCGTGGTCATGGTTCTATTGGTCAAAACCAAACTCCAGGTAAAGTGTTTAAAGGTCGTAAAATGGCAGGTCACCTAGGTAATGAACGTGTAACTGTTCAAAACTTAGATATTGTACGTGTTGATGCTGAACGTAATCTTTTATTAATTAAGGGTGCAGTTCCTGGCGCAATCAATAGTGACGTAATTGTTAAACCGGCAATCAAGGCTTAACGTCGAGGAGATAGAGATGGAATTAGTAGTAAAAGACGCGAAAGCGCTTTCTGTTTCCGAAACTACCTTCGGACGTGAGTTTAATGAAGCGTTAGTTCATCAAGTAGTTGTTGCTTATGCATCTGCTGCTCGTCAAGGTTCTCGCGCACAAAAAACTCGTGCAGAAATCACTGGTTCAGGTAAAAAACCATGGCGTCAAAAAGGTACCGGTCGTGCTCGTTCAGGTTCAATTAAGAGTCCAATCTGGCGTAGTGGTGGTGTAACATTTGCAGCAAAACCACAAGATCATAGCCAAAAAGTTAACCGTAAAATGTATCGTGGTGCATTAAAGAGTATTTTCTCTGAATTAGTGCGTCAAGAACGTTTAGTTGTGGTTGAAACATTTACTGTTGAAGCACCTAAGACTAAATTATTAACTCAGAAATTAAACGATATGAACCTTAATGATGTTCTTATTATCGCTTCTGAAGTTGATGAAAATCTTTTCTTAGCAGCACGTAACTTGCATAAAGTTGATGTGCGTGATGTGGCAGGTATTGATCCAGTTAGTTTGATTGCATTTGACAAAGTGGTTATCACAGTTGATGCCGTTAAACAAGTAGAGGAGATGTTAGCATGATTCGTGAAGAACGTCTGCTTAAAGTCCTGCGAGCACCACATGTTTCTGAGAAAGCATCTATTTCAATGGAAAAAACAAATACATTAGTATTGAAAGTTGCTAAAGATGCTACTAAGAGAGAGATTAAAGCCGCAGTTGAACAGCTATTTGAAGTTAAAGTAGATGACGTTAATACACTTGTTGTTAAAGGTAAAGTTAAACGTCGTGGTCAACAAATTGGTCGCCGTAGCGACTGGAAAAAAGCTTACGTTACTTTAGCAGAAGGTCAAAATTTAGACCTTGCTGGCGTCGCTGAGTAATTCGGAGGAGTAAGAACAATGGCAGTTGTTAAGTGTAAACCTACATCTCCGGGTCGTCGCCACGTTGTTAAAGTGGTTAACCCAGAGTTGCATAAAGGTAAACCTTATGCACCGTTGCTTGATTCAATAAGCAAAACTGGTGGTCGCAATAATAATGGTCGTATCACTACCCGTCACATTGGTGGTGGTCATAAACAACATTATCGTATTGTTGACTTTAAGCGTAATAAAGATGGTATTCCAGCAGTTGTTGAACGTTTGGAATATGATCCAAACCGTAGTGCAAATATTGCATTGGTTTTATATAAAGACGGTGAACGCCGTTATATTTTAGCGCCTAAAGGCTTAAAAGCAGGTGATCAGATCCAATCTGGTGTTGATGCAGCAATTAAAACAGGTAACTGTTTACCAATGCGCAATATCCCAGTCGGTTCTACTGTGCATAATATTGAAATGAAACCAGGTAAAGGCGGACAAATTGCTCGCTCTGCTGGTAGTTATGTTCAAATCGTTGCGCGTGATGGTGCTTATGTAACATTACGTCTACGTTCAGGTGAAATGCGTAAAGTATTATCTGATTGTCGTGCCACTATTGGTGAAGTTGGTAATTCAGAGCATATGCTTCGCGTATTAGGTAAAGCGGGTGCAACGCGTTGGCGTGGTGTTCGTCCTACTGTTCGTGGTACAGCAATGAACCCGGTAGACCATCCACATGGTGGTGGTGAAGGTCGTAACTTTGGTAAACATCCTGTGTCTCCATGGGGTCAAAAAGCCAAAGGATTGAAAACGCGTAGCAACAAACGTACTGATAAGTATATTGTTCGACGTCGCAATAAGAAATAATTAATATAGAGGATTAGCTATGCCACGTTCTCTCAAGAAGGGTCCTTTTATTGACCTACACTTGCTGAAGAAGGTAGAGAAAGCGGTGGAAAGCGGGGACAAGAAACCAATTCGTACTTGGTCCCGTCGTTCAACGATCTTTCCTAACATGATCGGTTTGACCATCGCTGTCCATAATGGTCGTCAGCACGTTCCAGTTTATGTTTCCGACGAAATGGTTGGTCATAAATTGGGTGAATTCGCGCCGACTCGTACTTATCGCGGCCACGCGGCTGATAAGAAAGCTAAGAAGAAATAAGTAGGAGAAAGAGATGGAAACAATTGCAAAGTATCGCCACGCTCGTTCTTCTGCACAAAAAGTTCGCTTAGTTGCAGATCTTGTTCGCGGTAAGAATGTGTCTCAGGCACTAGATATTTTAACGTACACCAATAAAAAAGCGGCTGTACTTGTTAAAAAAGTATTAGAGTCTGCTATTGCTAATGCAGAGCATAACGATGGTGCTGATATTGATGATCTAAAAGTTGCGAAGATTTTCGTAGATGAAGGCCCAACCATGAAGCGTATTATGCCTCGTGCGAAAGGTCGTGCAGATCGAATTTTGAAGCGTACGAGTCACATCACCGTGATCGTTTCAGATCGCTAGGCTGGAGAATAGCAATGGGTCAAAAAGTAAATCCAAATGGTATCCGATTAGGCATTGTCAAGCCTTGGACATCTACATGGTATTCGGGTACAAAGACATTCGCTGATAATTTAGAAAGTGATTTTAGAGTGCGTGAATTCTTAAATAAAGAATTATCTCAAGCGTCAATCTCTAAGATTGTTATCGACCGTTCAGCAGAAACTAACGTTCGTATTACTATTCACACTGCTCGTCCGGGTATTGTGATAGGTAAAAAAGGCGAGGACGTTGAAAAATTACGTAATGCCGTAGCTTCTATTGTCAATAAATATAAAGACAAAAGAGAAAAACGTGATGTAGCAGTACAAATTAATATTGCTGAAGTTCGTAAACCAGAACTTGATGCTAAATTAGTTGCTGATAGCATTACTTCTCAATTAGAACGCCGCGTTATGTTCCGTCGAGCTATGAAACGTGCGGTTCAAAATGCAATGAAGGCGGGTGCTAAAGGTATCAAAGTCGAAGTAAGTGGTCGTTTAGGCGGTGCTGAAATTGCTCGTAGCGAATGGTATCGTGAAGGTCGTGTACCTTTACATACATTACGGGCTGATATTGACTATGGTTTATCTGAAGCATTAACTACCTATGGTATTATTGGTGTTAAAGTGTGGATCTTCAAAGGTGAGATCCTTGGTGGTATGGCTGCCGTTGAACAAGCAGAAAAACAACCTGCTGCTCAACCGAAAAAGCAGCGAAAAGGCCGAAAACAATAAGGAGCGTCGCTGATGTTACAACCAAAGCGTACAAAATTCCGTAAAGTGCACAAGGGCCGCAATCGTGGTCTTGCTGTAAGTACTGATGTTAGTTTCGGTACATTCGGTCTTAAGGCTGTAGGTCGTGGTCGTTTGACTGCGCGCCAGATCGAAGCAGCACGTCGTGCAATGACTCGTGCAGTTAAGCGTCAAGGTAAAATCTGGATTCGAGTTTTCCCTGATAAACCAATTACCGAAAAACCACTTGCAGTGCGTATGGGTAAAGGTAAGGGTAACGTTGAATACTGGGTTGCTCAGATTCAACCTGGTAAAGTCCTCTATGAAATGGACGGTGTACCGGAAGAAGTTGCTCGTGAAGCATTTGCGTTGGCAGCTGCAAAACTGCCAATTAAAACCACCTTTGTGATTAAGACGGTGATGTAAATGAAAGCAAAAGAGCTACGCGAAAAAAGCGTTGAAGAGTTAAATACTGAACTTCTTAATTTATTACGTGAGCAATTTAACTTACGTATGCAATTAGCTGGAGGTCAGTTAACACAGACTCATATGTTAAAACAAGTGCGTCGTAATATTGCACGAGTTAAAACATTATTAACTGAAAAGGCGGGTGCGTAATATGACTACTGAAGTAAAAATTCGTACTCAGCAAGGTCGTGTTATTAGCGACAAAATGGATAAATCTATTACTGTAGCTATTGAACGTAAAGTGAAGCATCCGTTATATGGTAAGTTCATTAAACGTACGACTAAATTGCATGTACATGATGAAAACAACGAGTGTGGTATTGGTGATACTGTTGAAATTAAAGAGTGTCGTCCATTATCAAAAACCAAATCTTGGACTCTTGTTCGAATCGTTGAAAAAGCAGTTATTTAATTTTTTTGATTGAAAACTGTACATAATATAATAAACGGCTCAACGGCCGTTTATTTTATGCTATCCATTTTATTTGAGTGGTGTTATACTATGCACCACTCACGTAAGTGGGTTTTTGGTTGTCTATTCTTATCCATGGTAGTTGAAGTGGATGAAGGTAGATTAGACAATAATTAATTTATACGGAGCATTAAAATGATCCAAGAACAGACTAGGCTAGATGTTGCCGATAACTCTGGCGCACGTAGCGTAATGTGTATCAAGGTTCTCGGTGGATCGCACCGTCGTTATGCAGCTGTAGGCGATATCATCAAAGTTACCATTAAAGAAGCCATTCCGCGTGGTAAAGTTAAAAAAGGTGATGTACTTAAAGCTGTTGTTGTGCGCACTAGAAAAGGTGTTCGTCGCCCTGATGGATCTGTCATTCGTTTCGATCGTAACGCTTGTGTTATTTTAAATAATAACAGTGAGCAACCGATTGGTACGCGTATTTTTGGACCGGTCACTCGTGAACTTCGCTCTGAGAAGTTTATGAAGATCATTTCATTAGCACCAGAAGTACTGTAAGGAGCGGGTAATGGCAGCGAAAATCCGTCGAGAAGATGAAGTTATCGTGTTAACTGGCAAAGATAAAGGTAAACGCGGTAAAGTTAAGAGTGTTTTGTCCACAGGTAAAGTGATTGTTGAAGGTATCAATTTGGTGAAAAAACATCAAAAACCAGTACCAGCATTAAATCAAGAAGGTGGAATTGTTGAAAAAGAAGCAGCTATCAATGTTTCTAATGTGGCAATTTTTAATCCATCTACTGGCAAAGCAGATCGCGTAGGCTTTCGTATTGAAGACGGTAAAAAAGTCCGTTTTTATAAGTCTACTAATGAATTAATCAATTAAGTAATTTGGAGTGTACGATGGCGAAACTGCATGATTACTACAAAGCACAGGTAGTAAATAAACTGCAAGAACAGTTTGGCTACAAATCTGTCATGCAAGTCCCTCGGATCGAAAAGATCACCTTGAATATGGGTGTGGGTGAAGCAATTACTGATAAGAAATTATTAGATAATGCTGTTGCAGATTTAGCTGCAATCAGTGGTCAAAAACCACTAGTCACTAAAGCACGCAAATCAGTTGCTGGTTTTAAAATCCGTCAAGGGTATCCTATTGGTTGTAAAGTCACTTTACGTGGCGAACGTATGTGGGAATTTTTTGAGCGTCTAGTTTATATTGCCCTTCCTCGTACTCGAGATTTTCGCGGTTTAAGTGCAAAATCTTTTGATGGTCGTGGTAACTATAGCATGGGTGTTCGTGAGCAAATCGTTTTCCCTGAAATCGATTATGACAAAGTTGATCGTGTTCGTGGTTTAGATATTACTATCACCACTACTGCACAATCAGATGAAGAAGGCCGAGCTTTATTATCTGCCTTTAACTTCCCATTTCGTAAGTAAGGTAGGGCATAATGGCTAAACAATCAATGATTGAACGCGATAAGAAACGCGTAAAGCTAGCAGAGAAATATTTTGCAAAGCGTCAAGAATTAAAAGCGATTATCTCTGATCTTAATGCATCAGATGAAGATCGTTGGAATGCAGTGCTTAAATTGCAAACGCTTCCTCGTGATTCTAGTCCATCACGTCAACGTCGTCGTTGTCGTCAAACTGGTCGTCCTCATGGCGTCCTTCGTAAGTTTGGTTTAAGCCGTATTAAGGTTCGTGAGTCAGCCATGCGTGGTGAGATTCCTGGTCTTAAAAAGGCAAGTTGGTAATCAGGGGAGTGTTATAGATGAGCATGCAAGATCCTATAGCAGATATGTTGACCCGTATTCGTAATGGTCAATCTGCGAATAAAGTTGCAGTCACCATGCCTTCCTCTAAGCTAAAAGTGGCAATTGCCAATGTGCTAAAAGAAGAAGGTTATATTGGGGACTTTAAAGTTGTTGGTGACACTAAGCCAGAACTGGAAATTACTTTAAAATATTTTCAAGGTAAAGCTGTTGTAGAAAGTATCAAACGTGTTAGCCGTCCAGGTTTACGTATTTATAAACGTAAAGATGAATTGCCGAAAGTTATGGCAGGATTAGGTATCGCAGTTGTTTCTACTTCTAAAGGTGTTATGACTGATCGTGCAGCACGCCAAGCAGGTCTTGGTGGTGAAATTATCTGCTACGTAGCGTAAGGGAGAAAAGAATGTCTCGTGTTGCAAAAGCACCTGTCGTTGTTCCTGCTGGCGTAGAGGTAAAACTCAATGGTCAGGTAATTACGATTAAAGGTAAAAATGGCGAATTATCTCGCACAATAAATAATGCTGTTGTGATTAATCAAGAAGAAGGACAAATTAAATTTGCTCCTCGTGATGGTTTTGCAGATGCTTGGGCTCAAGCTGGAACTGCACGTGCTTTGATTAATTCAATGGTTATTGGTGTTACTGAAGGTTTTACTAAAAAACTTCAGCTAGTTGGTGTCGGTTATCGTGCACAAGTGAAAGGTAATACAATTAGTTTGTCTCTAGGATATTCACATCCAATTGAACATCAATTACCTGCAGGTGTAACAGCTGAATGTCCATCTCAAACTGAAATCGTATTAAAAAGTACTGATAAACAGTTAATCGGGCAAGTAGCTGCTGATATCCGTGCTTATCGTCGTCCTGAACCTTATAAAGGTAAAGGTGTTCGTTACGCAGATGAAGTTGTGCGTACTAAAGAAGCTAAGAAAAAGTAAGGTAACACTATGGATAAGAAATCAGCTCGTATCCGTCGTGCAACTAAAGCGCGTCGCAAGATGCATGAACTACTTGCAACTCGCTTAGTAGTTCACCGCACTCCGCGTCATATTTATGCGCAGATTATCGCACCAAACGGATCAGAAGTACTGGCAGCCGCTTCTACATTAGAAAAAGCTATCAGTGAAAGTTTAAAATACACAGGAAACAAAGACGCTGCTGCAGCAGTTGGTAAAGCAATTGCTGAACGTGCGTTAGCAAAAGATATCAAAGAAGTTTCATTTGATCGTTCAGGTTTCCAATATCATGGTCGAGTTCAGGCGCTAGCAGATGCTGCTCGCGAAGCTGGCCTACAGTTCTAAGGTAGGAGTTAAAGATGTCAAACATCGAAAAACAAGCTGGTGAACTGCAGGAAAAACTAATCGCAGTTAACCGAGTTTCTAAAACCGTAAAAGGTGGTCGTATTTTTAGTTTTTCTGCACTAACAGTTGTTGGTGACGGTAATGGCCGCGTAGGTTTTGGATATGGTAAAGCACGTGAAGTGCCAGCAGCAATCCAAAAAGCAATGGAAAAAGCACGTCGCAATATGATTAATGTTGCTTTAAATAACGATACTTTACAGCATCCTGTTAAAGGTGCTCACACAGGATCTCGTGTTTATATGCAACCAGCATCCGAAGGTACTGGTATTATCGCCGGTGGTGCGATGCGTGCAGTTTTAGAAGTTGCTGGAGTTCGTAACGTTCTAGCTAAAGCATATGGTTCTACTAACCCAATTAATGTGGTTCGTGCAACTATTGATGGCTTAGAAAGTATGAAATCACCAGAAATGGTTGCTGCTAAACGTGGTAAAACCGTCGAAGAAATTTTGGGGTAATTAACCATGGCAAAAACAATTAAAATTACACAAACTCGTAGTTCTATAGGTCGTCTGCCTAAGCATAAAGCGACATTAGTAGGTCTAGGATTACGTCGTATTGGTCATACTGTTGAGCGTGAGGATACTCCTGCAATTCGTGGTATGGTAAACCAAGTTTATTACATGGTTAAAGTAGAGGAGTAATAGTAATGCGTTTAAATACTTTATCTCCTGCTGAAGGTTCAAAGCATGCACCAAAACGTCTGGGTCGAGGAATCGGTTCAGGATTAGGTAAAACTGGTACTCGTGGTATTAAAGGTCAAAAATCTCGTTCAGGTGGTGGCGTTCGTCGCGGCTTTGAAGGTGGTCAAATGCCTTTATATCGTCGTTTACCAAAATTTGGTTTTACCTCACGTAAGGCTAAAGTTACAGCTCAAGTTCGCCTTTCAGATTTAATGAAAGTCCAAGGCGATATTGTTGACCTAAATAGCTTAAAAGTTGCAAATGTGATTAATTCACATATCGAATATGCAAAAATCATGTTATCTGGAGAAGTAACCAAACCAGTAACTATTCGCGGTATTCGAGTAACTAAAGGTGCTAAAGCTGCAATTGAAGCTGCTGGCGGAAAAATTGAGGAATAATTAGAAAGATGGCAAAGCAACCAGGATTAGATTTTCAAAGTACACGAGGCGGTAGTGGTGAGCTTAAAAGACGCTTGATGTTTGTGCTTTTAGCGCTTATTGTTTTTCGTCTTGGTTCTTATATTCCGGTTCCTGGTATTGATACTAAGGCGTTATCGGACCTACTAACACAAGCATCGTCAAATGGTATTGTTGGTATGTTCAATATGTTCTCTGGTGGTGCTTTAAGCCGTGCTTCAATTTTTGCATTAGGGATAATGCCTTATATTTCCGCATCAATTATCGTGCAGTTATTAACGGCAATTAGCCCTAAGTTAGCAGAATTGAAGAAAGAAGGTGAATCAGGTCGTAAAAAAATTAGTCAGTACACTCGTTATGGCACACTTGCTTTAGCAATAGTACAGGCTGTTGGTATTTCAACTGGTTTACCAAATATTCCTGGTTATGAACATGTTGTAATTAATCCAGGATTTTCTTTCTATTTTATTGCATCGGTTAGCTTAGTTACTGGCACTATGTTTCTTATGTGGTTGGGCGAACAAATTACCGAACGAGGTGTAGGTAATGGTATTTCTATCATTATCTTTGCTGGTATTGTGGCAAGTCTTCCTCATGCTATTTATGAAACAATTGAACAAGCTCGCTCTGGTTCATTGCATCCGATTTTATTATTGGTTGTTGCTGCATTAGTGGTTGGTGTAACTTATTTTGTTGTATTTGTTGAACGTGGTCAGCGTCGAATTGTTGTTAACTATGCGCAACGACAACAAGGTCGTCGTGTTTACGCAGCACAAAGCACACACTTACCATTAAAGATTAATATGGCAGGAGTTATTCCAGCGATATTTGCCTCGACAATTGCTATGTTACCATCAATGATGGCTTCTTGGTTTCAAGGAGATGGTGAAGGATGGAGATATTTTATTGTACTTATCGGTCAATACTTCAATCATGATCAACCGTTATACATAATCTTTTTTGCGGCGGCGATTATCTTCTTTTGTTTCTTCTATACAGCATTGGTTTTTAACCCAAGAGAAACAGCAGATCAGCTAAAAAAATCTGGTGCATTTATTCCAGGTATCCGTCCAGGTGAACAAACATCTAAGTATATTGACAAGGTAATGACTCGTTTAACGCTAATTGGCGCAATCTACATTACTTTTGTATGTTTGGTTCCAATGTTTATGACAAGCGCAATGAAGGTTCCAGTTCAATTTGGTGGGACATCGTTATTAATTGTTGTTGTTGTAATCATGGATTTTATGGCACAAGTACAGACTTTAATGATGCCAAATCGTTATGAGTCAGTGTTAAAGAAAGCGAATCTTAAAGGCTATGGCCGATAAGTTAGCCAGAAGTTACGGAGAAAAAAATGAAAGTTCGTGCTTCAGTCAAGAAATTATGCAGAAATTGTAAAATCATTAAACGCAATGGAATCGTTCGTGTTATTTGCGTTGAAGGTAAACACAAACAACGTCAAGGTTAATTTATTTAGCTGTAAAGTTGAGCTTTTGCATATTTTTCTTGCCAAAGTATAGTAAAGCTGGCTAGAATAGCCAGCCTAGATTTATTTGTAAATTCACTGTTTGAGTATCCTGAAAACGGGCTTTTCAGTATGGTGAATTTGCTAAACATTAACAATAAAGGAGTGCATAGTGGCCCGTATAGCAGGCATTAACATTCCTGATCAACAACATGCTGTAATTGCTTTACAAGCAATTTATGGTATTGGAAATACTCGTGCTAAGACAATTTGTGCTGAAGCTGGTATTCCTGAACATGTTAAGATCAGAGAACTATCTGAAGATCAGATTGAAAAGTTACGTGAACAAGTTGCTAAATTCACCGTTGAAGGCGATTTACGTCGTGAAGTAACTATGAGTATCAAGCGTTTATTAGACCTTGGTTGTTATCGTGGCATGCGTCACCGTCGTGGACTTCCTGTTCGCGGTCAACGCACAAAGACTAACGCTCGTACCCGCAAGGGACCGCGTAAGCCAATCAAGAAATAATTGAGGTATAATTAAATGGCAAAGACACCTGTTCGTACACGTAAACGTGTAAAAAAGCAAGTTTCTGATGGTATAGCTCATATTCATGCATCATTCAACAATACAATCGTAACTATTACCGATCGTCAAGGTAATGCGTTAGGTTGGGCAACCGCTGGTGGTTCTGGTTTCCGTGGCTCTCGTAAATCAACACCTTTTGCAGCTCAAGTGGCCGCAGAACGTTGTGCTGAAGCCGTCAAAGATTACGGAATTAAGAATCTGGAAGTTATGGTTAAAGGACCTGGTCCTGGTCGTGAGTCAACAATTCGCGCGTTAAATGCAGCGGGTTATCGCATCACTAACATTACTGATGTTACTCCGATTCCTCATAACGGTTGTCGTCCACCAAAGAAACGTCGTGTTTAATTTTTTAAACATTGAATGTTTAGGATTATTGGAGAAATAAAATGGCAAGATATTTGGGACCAAAACTCAAATTAAGTCGCCGTGAAGGTACAGATTTATTCCTTAAATCTGGCGTCCGAGCGATTGATAGTAAATGTAAATTAGAACAAGCTCCTGGACAACATGGTGCGCGTAAACCGCGTTTATCAGATTATGGTGTTCAGTTACGTGAAAAACAAAAAGTTAGACGTATTTATGGAATTTTAGAACGTCAATTCCGTAATTACTACAAAAGCGCAGCTCGAATTAAAGGCAATACTGGTGAAAACCTACTTGGTCTTTTAGAACGTCGCTTAGATAACGTTGTTTATCGCATGGGATTTGGTGCAACTCGTGCTGAAGCTCGTCAATTAGTTAGTCATAAAGCTGTTCTTGTTAATGGTCGTGTTGTGAATATTGCATCTTATCAAGTTTCACCTGAAGATGTGATTAGTGTTCGCGAAAAGTCAAAAAAACAAGCACGTATTAAAGCTGCTTTAGAGCTAGCTGAACAACGTGAAAAACCAACATGGTTAGAAGTTGATGCTAGCAAAATGGAAGGTGTATTTAAACGCTTACCAGAACGTTCAGATTTATCTGCTGATATCAACGAACATTTGATCGTCGAACTTTACTCTAAGTAAAGTTTAGCACTTAAGAGAGGACATAATGCAGGGTTCTGTAACAGAGTTTTTAAAACCTCACCTAGTTGATGTTGTTCAATACAGCCAAACACATGCTAAAGTGACTTTAGAGCCACTAGAACGCGGTTTTGGCCATACTTTAGGTAATGCACTACGCCGCATTTTATTATCATCTATGCCGGGATATGCAGTAACCGAAGTTGAAATTGACGGTGTTCTGCATGAGTACAGTACTAAAGAAGGCGTTCAAGAAGATGTACTTGATATTCTGCTTAATTTAAAAAAATTAGCAGTACGTGTACATACGAAAGATGATGTTATGCTGACTTTAAACAAATCGGGCATAGGTGCGGTAACAGCATCTGATATCACTCACGATGGTGATGTTGAAATTGTTAATCCTGATTTAGTGATTTGTCATCTTACTGATGCCAATGCTTTAATTAGTATGCGTATTCGTGTACAACGAGGACGTGGTTATGTCCCTGCTTCTGCTCGCGTTAAGTCAGAAGATGAAGAACGACCAATCGGTCGTCTGTTAGTTGACGCATGTTATAGCCCTGTAGAGCGCATTGCATATTCTGTTGATGCTGCTCGTGTGGAGCAACGTACGGATTTAGATAAACTTGTTATCGATATGGAAACTAATGGTACTATCGATCCAGAAGAATCTATTCGTCGTGCATCAACTATTTTGGCTGAACAACTTGAAGCTTTTGTTGATTTACGCGATGTACGTCAACCAGAAGTTAAAGAAGATAAACCGGAATTTGATCCAATCCTTTTACGTCCAGTAGATGATTTGGAATTAACTGTTCGGTCTGCTAATTGCTTAAAGGCAGAAGCAGTTCATTATATTGGTGATTTAGTACAACGTACCGAAGTTGAGTTACTTAAAACCCCTAATCTTGGTAAGAAATCACTTACTGAAATTAAGGACGTGCTCGCATCTCGTGGTTTATCTTTAGGCATGCGTCTTGAGAATTGGCCACCAGCAAGTATTGTTGAAGACTAAGATAAAATTTATATAAGAAGGATAAAGTTATGCGCCATCGTAAAAGTGGTCGTCAACTGAACCGAAATAGCAGCCATCGTCAAGCAATGTTTCGTAACATGACAAGTTCACTTGTTGAACATGAAATCATCAAAACTACATTGCCTAAAGCAAAAGAGTTGCGTCGTGTTGTTGAACCGTTAATTACGCTAGCCAAAAGCGATAGCGTAGCTAATCGCCGTCTGGCTTTTGCTCGTATCCGTGATAAAGATACAGTTAAAAAATTATTTTCAGATTTAGGTCCACGTTTTGCTACCCGTCCTGGCGGTTATGTACGTATTTTAAAATGTGGTTTCCGTGATGGAGATAATGCTCCAATGGCTTATATTGAATTAGTTGATCGTCCTGCAGCGGAAGAAGTAGCATCAGCTGAATAATAATAAATCATTGTGTATTAAAACCGGCTATATGCCGGTTTTTTATTTATTATTATATTTGAAAACTCAAATTGCTAACTTTCTTTGAGTTTAGTTAAATTTAAAAGATATCAAGATAAGATTAACAAATAGATGAATTGTTAAACGACAGTTATTTATCCCATAAATACAATTAATAGTGAGGTGGTGGTGTTTCTTCAGATAAATTAGCAATGTTTGAAGGTTGTGTTGCCTGTAGTTTTTGAGACAATAACGTTAATTGTTCTTTTAATTTGCTAACATCAGCTTGAAGGTTAGTTACCATTTGATTAAGTTCTTCGATGGTGATTTCTTGAAAAGCTACTTTGGTTTCAAGTAATTCTAATTGCTGGTTCATAAAATAAATTCATATATAGATTAGTTGATTAAATTACATTGTAAGTAAAAATAGTTACGAAATCCATCCATGCTCTGCAAAAGAGAAATATTCACCTTTACCTATAACAATATGATCTATGACTCGAATATCAACCAATTCACAAACTTCTTCTATTTTTTGTGTAAGATGGCGATCTGCCTGACTAGGTTCTGCCACACCTGAAGGATGATTATGTGCTAGAATCAATACGGCTGCGTTATGTTGTAATGCTCGTCTAACAACTTCTCTTGGGTGGACTTCAACACAATTATAGGTACCGATAAACATATCTTCTGATGCTATGACGCGATTTTGATTATCTAAAAAAATAACCATAAAAACTTCACGATCTTTATTAGCCAATCGACTAGCTAAATAGTGATGTGTCAAAGATGACGATGTCAAAAAATTATCGGTAGTCATTTTAACTTTTAAATATCTATGAGAAAGTTCAACAACTGCTTTCAATTGTGTATATTTAGCCGTTCCCAATCCTTTCTTCTTGCAAAAATCATTATGGCTTGCATTAATTAAATTATAAAAAGAACCAAACTCATTTAATAGCTTTTGTGACAGTTCCAAAACAGGCAAATCTCGAGTGCCAGTGCGTAAAAAGAGAGCAAGTAATTCAGTATCACTGAGTGCTTCAACGCCAAATTTTAAAAGCTTCTCACGTGGCATTAATGCTATTGGTTGTGAAGGCATAGTTGCAGATCCCAATAATCGTAAAATAGAGATTATTAAAGGAAAAATTAGCAAAGCAAAATGATAATTTAAAATATTGGGAGTTGTTTCACAACTTATTAAGCAAAAACACAAAACAGAAGTAAATAAAAAGCGCTATAGAGCGCTTTTTAAAATTTAATTTGAATTAATTAAGAATTAGTGACAACCGCAACCACCATGGCCACCGCCACAGCAACCTGTGTTTTCATCATCTTCGTCTTCATGAGAATGGCCACCACAGCCACAACCGCCATGTCCGTGATCATGACCATGCTCACCATGAATATGCCCGTGAGCAATTTCATCTTCAGTAGCCTCACGAATAGCCAATACTTCAACGTTAAATTGTAAATCTTGTCCAGCTAACATATGGTTTCCATCAATAGTGATGGTATCGCCATCGATAGCGGTGATTTCAACGGGTAAAGAACCATGCTCGGTATCAGCAAAAAATCGCATACCAACTTCAAGTTCATCTACACCAACAAAAACGTCACGAGGAACATTTTGTACAAGAGCATCATTAAAATCCCCGTAAGCATTAATTAGCTCAACGTCAAATTTGTCGCTAATTTGGTGACCATCTAATGCGTTCTCAAGATCTTGTAGCAAGTTACCTGCGCCATGTAAATATTCTAATGGCGCTGTCGTAGTTGCTTCATCAACTAAAACACCGTCTTTAGTGCGAACTTGGTATGCTAAACTAACCACTGTATTTTTTGCTATTTTCATTTTTTCTCCAACAAACTTTTATTGAGCAAATTACATTAGATTTTAACGGAAAAAAGAGTATAAGTATTCTAAATTTTATATTTTTGTTCAAAACTTACCAAAAAAATAAAATAAAAAAGGCGCAAACATTTAAGGTTTAGCGCCTTTTTCACACACACTGAGAACAGCTTATTTAAGTTCTAATTCATTCATCGCAGCGATGCTAAATCCACCGTCAACATGAATGACTTCACCTGTAATACCTGATGCTAAATCTGAACATAAAAATGCCGCTGAATTACCCACATCTTCGGTTGTCACAGTGCGACGGATTGGTGTTACTGATTCACAGTGAGATAACATTTTTTTGAAATCTTTAATACCCGATGCCGCCAGCGTACGAATAGGACCTGCTGAAATTGCATTAACACGGACACCTTCAGGACCCATAGCATTTGCCATATAACGCACATTTGCCTCTAGTGAGGCTTTAGCAAGTCCCATTACATTATAGTTAGGGATTGCACGCTCAGCACCAAGATAAGAAAGTGTCACTAATGCTGAATTTGGATTTAGCATTGAACGACATGCCTTAGCCATAGCAACGAAGCTATAAGAGCTAATATCGTGAGCAATAGCAAAACCTTCACGGGTAACGGCATTAACATAATCGCCATCTAACTGATCACCTGGTGCGAAAGCAATAGCATGAACAAAACCATCAAATTTATCCCAAGTTTTTGCAAGTTCAGAAAATAGTTCAGAGATGCTTTCATCATGAGCAACATCGCAAGGTAAAACGATTTTAGAACCAAAATCAGCGGCAAACTCTTCAACGCGTGTTTTTAATTTATCATTTTGGTAAGTAAAAGCGAGTTCAGCGCCTTCACGATGCATTGCTTGTGCAATACCGTAAGCAATTGAACGATTACTTGCAACACCAGTAACGAGTATACGTTTACCTGTTAAAAATCCCATAAATTATTCCTCTAATTTTCACTATATAGTCTAGGACGGTGACGATTATATGTTGATCAAGCCAACTTCGCTACTATAAATTTATTTTCGTTGATAGGTTTTTATTTTATTGTCTAAAATAAATGATTGTTTACCATATTAATATCCTACTATAATAGTCAACTATTGTTTTTTTATAGGAGGTATCAATTTGAATAATTTAGTTTGTTACAAAACATTGCCTATTTGGAATGCTGATACATTACCTGCGTTGTTGCGTCAAAAGCATAATACCCAAATTGGTACATGGGCGAAGTTAGAAATTTTAAAAGGAAGTATTGGTTTTGAAATGTTAACCGAACAAGGCGAAGTGATTACTAAGCATTGTTTTGATACTCAGCAGCAACCGCCATTTATATTGCCACAGCAATGGCACCGTATAGCCGAAATATCAGATGACTTACAGTGCCAGTTAGTATTTTACTGTTTGCCTGAGGACTATACTCAAAAAAAATACCAAATGACCAAAACCCACTCCGAGGTACTTAGAGCAACAAAAATTATCCAAACAGGAAAGGCATTGGATTTAGGTTGTGGTTCAGGTCGTAATTCACTCTACTTGCAGTTACAAGGCTTTGATGTTACCGCTATTGATAAATCAGAACTCAGTATTGGAAACTTACAAAAAATTATTAATGATGATAACCTTAAGCACATTAATGCAATGGTTTACGATATCAATCAAGCAAATTTACAGGGCGAATATGATTTTATTCTTTCGACCGTTGTCATGATGTTTTTACAACCCGAAAGAATTCCAGCTATTATTAATAACATGCAAAAAATGACCAAATCAGGGGGATATAATTTAATTGTCAGCGCCATGTCTACGCCTGATTATCCTTGCTCTGTTGGGTTTTCATTTACTTTTAAAGAAAACGAGTTGCACCAATATTACCAAGATTGGGAAATACTAAAATATAACGAAGATGTTGGACAATTACATAAAACAGATGTACATGGAAACCGAATTAAATTAAGGTTTGCCACCTTATTGGCTAAAAAGCGATAACAATTACAGGATATATCATCCTGCAATTTAATATATTTGGATTAAAGTGTATTTAGTTTTTCGCCAACTGTAAACCAAGCCTTGCGAGAGTTTAACAAATCTTGGGAAGACATCGGTTTTTTTCCTGCAGGTTGTAAAAGTGTCATATTCAATGCGCAGTTGCTGGTTGCAATACAAATGCCATTTTTATTGGCTTGCAAAATTGTGCCAGCCGGCTGTTTTGAATCCATTTTTACCACATGGGCTTGCCATACTTTTACAGGCTCACCATTAACCTCAAAATAACTCACTGGCCATGGGTTAAAAGCCCGAACGCAACGCTCAAGTTGCACGGCAGGCAAATTCCAATCAAGTTTAGCTTCCTGTTTTGACAGCTTTTCGGCATAGGTTGCTTGCGTCTCATTTTGTTTTTCAGGTTGGATTTTTCCTTCAGTGATTAACTCTAATGTATCAAGCAAGCCTTGGGGACCGAGTTTTGCGAGTTTCTCATACAGTGATGCGCTAGTATCGGATTGCTCAATAGGACAGGTAAGCTTATAAAGCATATCACCCGTATCAAGGCCTGCATCCATCTGCATAATGGTAATTCCTGTTTTTTCATCGCCTGCCCAGCAAGCACGCTGAATAGGGGCTGCGCCACGCCAGCGTGGTAGTAATGAACCATGCACATTTAAACAACCTAATCTAGGTATATCAAGTACAGTTTGTGGCAAAATAAGTCCATAAGCAACAACAACCATAATGTCAGCATTTAATTCAGCAATGATTTTTTGATTTTTTTCGGATTTAAGCGTTGCTGGTTGATAAACAGGAATATTATTCTCAACAGCTAATTGTTTAACAGGGCTTGCTGTTAATTTATTACCACGACCTGCTGGGCGATCTGGTTGCGTAAAAACAGCAATTACATTATGGCGTGAGTTAATCAGAGCTTTTAAATGAGTTGCAGCAAAATCGGGTGTACCAGCAAAAATAATATTTAAAGGTTTAGTTGCATGTGGCATAAGCGTTATGTCCATAATCAAAAAATTTATCTGGATTATACCCGAAATTTTAGTGAGAATCTTTAATCAAAAACACTCATAGATATGATAAACATCTTAGTTGGTATTAAATCTGATAATATTTATGTACATTAGGTTATGTTATGTAATTATCCCTCTAATATAATACGATTAAACGGTATAAATGATTTCAGAAAAAACGCTTTATGGCTTTCTAGCGAATTATTTTAATCGATGAGATCCTTATCTTGCATCATGTCAGGCATAGTTATATTATGACTACAATGCTATATTATTTAAGGAATAAATTATGTTAAAATCAATTGATCCAACAACAACCCAATCTTGGAAATCCCTTCAAGCTAGTTACGAAAAACACCACAATAAAACCATTGCACAAATTTTGAAAGAAGAACCGAAACGCGTTGAAAAACTTACTATTCCTTTTGAAGATGAGTTTTTAGTTGATTTGTCTAAAAATAGAGTAACGCAAGAAACGCTAGAATTGCTTTATAAGCTAGCAGATGAATGCGATCTAATTGGTGCAACTAAAGCCATGTGTAGCGGTGAAAAGATTAATCGTACAGAAAATCGAGCTGTATTACATGTTGCATTACGTAATGTATCAAATACACCAATTTATGTTGATGGTAAGAATGTGATGGATGATGTTAACGCTGTCTTAGCTAAGATGGAATCATTCAGTAAAAAAATCATTAATGGTGAATGGAAAGGATACACTGGTAAAGCCATTACTGATGTGGTCAATATTGGTATTGGTGGTTCAGATCTAGGGCCAGTAATGATTACCGAAGCATTACGACCTTACAAAAACCACTTGAACATGCATTTCGTATCAAATGTAGATGGCACACATATCGTTGAAGCGTTAAAAGGCTTAAATCCTGAAACCACTTTATTTTTGGTTGCATCCAAAACTTTTACCACTCAAGAAACTATGACAAATGCACAAACAGCACGAGCATGGTTACTTGATACTGCTAAAGATGATAAAGTAGTTGCTTTGCACTTTGTTGCTCTTTCAACTAATGCTAAAGAAGTTGAAAAATTTGGTATTGATATAGCTAATATGTTTGAATTTTGGGATTGGGTTGGTGGACGTTATTCATCTTGGTCGGCAATTGGCTTATCGATTGTTTTATCAATTGGTTTTGATAACTTCAAACAATTTCTAGCTGGTGGCCATGCGATGGATAAGCACTTCCAAAGCGCACCAATTGATAAAAATATCCCAACGTTACTGGCATTAATTGGTATTTGGTACAATAATTTTTGTGGTGCTGAAACTGAAGCTATTTTACCATATGATCAGTACATGCACCGTTTTGCGGCTTATTTCCAACAAGGAAATATGGAGTCAAATGGTAAAAGTGTCGATCGCAACGGTAATAAAACACCTTACACAACAGGTCCAATTATTTGGGGCGAACCAGGAACCAATGGTCAACATGCATTTTATCAATTAATTCACCAAGGTACTAAACTCATCCCTTGTGATTTTATTGCACCAGCAATTAGCCATAATCCAGTTGGAGATCATCACCCAAAATTATTATCTAACTTTTTTGCTCAAACTGAAGCTTTAGCTTTTGGTAAAACAAAAGAACAGGTCGAGCAAGAGTTCATAGCTGCAGGAAAAAATCTTGATGAAGTGAAGTCTATTGTATCATTTAAAGTATTTGAAGGTAACAAACCAACTAATTCAATATTAGTGAAAAAAATTACACCTTATGCTCTTGGTGCCTTAGTTGCGATGTATGAGCATAAAATCTTTACTCAAGGAATTATTCTTAATATATTTAGTTTTGATCAATGGGGTGTAGAACTTGGTAAACAACTTGCTGGACGTATTTTACCTGAATTAGCAGATGATAAACCAGTTAGGTCTCACGATGATTCAACAAATAGCTTAATCAACCAATACAAAAAATGGCGTTAAGTATTATTAAAAAAGATAAGTTATAACATAAAAAAACCTTCAGCTAAAACTGAAGGTTTTTTATAACAATGAAAAAAATTATTTTTTCACACGCATTATTGGTGTTTTACCTGCTTCGACAGCACCCGATAATTTATTTAATTCTATTATGGTTTCCATATTAGAAATAACTACCGGAGTTAATACGGATTTAGCTTTGCTTTCAAGCAGAGGTAAATCAATTTCAATAATAGTATCTCCTACTTTTACCTGCTGACCTTCTTCAGCAACTCGTTTGAAGCCTTCACCTTTTAGTTCTACTGTATCAATACCAAAGTGAACAAAAAGCTCAATGCCCTCATCCGATTCTATAGCAAAAGCGTGGTTGGTTTCGAAAATTTTGCCTATTTTTCCACTTAATGGAGCGACAATTTTATTACCAGAAGGTTTAATTGCTACCCCATCACCCACGATTTTTTCAGCAAAAACCACATCTGGTACATCTTCGATTTTGACAATTTCGCCACTTAATGGAGCAATAATCTCGATGCTGTTTTTATTATCATCGGATACGAATTGCTTAATTTTATCGAATAGACCCATTATTGCCTCCTAACAAATTTGCTTTTCAGCAGTGTAATTTTCAATTAAATCAATGATTTCTTTAGAAGTTGCTTTTTCTAATACAGTATCAGCAAATTTTTTCGCTTCTTCATAGTTAGTATTGCGAATTAATTTTTTGATTTTAGGAATTGATACTGCACTCATACTAAATTCATCAAGTCCCATACCAAGCAATAAGATTGTGGCTCTTTCATCACCAGCAAGCTCTCCACACATACCTGTCCATTTACCTTCTTTATGAGAAGCATCGATAACATTTTTAATCAGAGTTAACACTGAAGGCGAAAACGGATTATAAAGGTGAGAAATTAATTCGTTACCACGGTCAACGGCAAGCGTATATTGTGTTAAGTCATTGGTACCGATACTAAAAAAGTCTACTTCCTTGGCTAAGTGATGTGCAATCACAGCGGCTGCTGGAGTTTCAATCATTACACCGATTTCAATATTTTTATCAAATGATTTTCCTTCAGCAGTCAATTGTTCTTTAAGAGTATTGATTTCGGATTTTAATGTTCGGATTTCTTCAACAGAAATAATCATTGGGAACATAATGCGTAATTTACCAAATGCTGATGCACGCAAAATTGCGCGTAATTGTGCATGAAGTACTTCTTTACGATCTAAACAGATTCGAATTGCTCGCCAACCTAAGAATGGATTCTCTTCTTTTGGTAAATGCATATAAGGTACATCCTTGTCGCCACCAATATCCATGGTTCGAACAATTACCGATAAATCATTGGTTGATTCAGCTACTTCTTTATATGCTTTAAATTGCTCTTCTTCGTCAGGATAAGCTTCGCGATCCATAAATAAGAATTCAGTGCGATATAGACCAACACCTTCATAACCGTTACGTTCAGCACCTGCAATATCGCGTACTGTACCGATGTTACCACAAATCTCTACTTGGTGACCATCAAGGGTTACAGCAGGTAGATCTTTCAATTTAGCTAGCTCTTCTTTATCACTAATATATTTAGCTTGAACTTGTTTTAATTTTTCTTGCGTTGTGTGATCTGGATTGATATAGATAGCATTATTTATAGCATCCAAAATAACAAAATCCCCTTGTTTGATTGCTTGAGTTGCATTAGATGTTCCGACGATAGCTGGGATCTCTAAAGAACGAGCCATAATTGAAGTATGCGAGGTGCGTCCACCAGCGTCAGTAATGAAACCTAGCACCATATCCAAGTTTAGCTGAGCTGTTTCAGAAGGTGTTAAATCGGTTGCAACTAAAATACATGGTTGGCTAATAGCACTCAAGTCAACAATTTCAATACCTAAAATATTTTTGAGTAAACGTTTACCAATATCACGAATATCTGCGGCACGTTCTTTTAGATATTCATCATCTAGATTTTCTAATTCTTTAGCTTGAGTTTCAAATACAGATTGAACAGCGGCATCAGCGGTTGAATGTTTACTTTGAATGCGAGAAATAACTTCTTGTTCAAGATCCTCATCTTCAAGAAGCATAATATGCCCTTCAAAAATGGCCGCTTTATCTTCGCCTAATGTGGATTTTGCTCGTTCCATAATCGTATGTAGCTGTTTACTTGATTTTTGGCGAGCTTCCTTGAAGCGCTCAATTTCAGCCTCAATCTTGTTATCAAGAATTTGCCTATTACTAATAACAATAGGCTCTTCTTTTAATAATAGCGCTTTTGCAAAAGCGATACCGGGGGAAACAAGTGTACCTGATACCATAACATTTAATCCTTATTCTATTTTAAAACCGTTCATAGCTAATCGGGAGTTATTATTCCAACTCAGGAATTAATTTTACTAAATGAGCAACAGCTTCTTTTTCGTCTTCACCTTCGGCAGAAATGGTAATAGTTGTGCCTTGTGATAAACCTAATGTTTGTAACTTAAACAGACTTTTAGCACTCGCACTTTTACCATTAGATGTGACAGTAATTTCTGCATTAAAGTTCTTTGCTTCTTTAACAAATTGTGCAGCAGGGCGGGTATGAAGACCGTTAGATGCAGTAATAGTTACATCTTGTTTATACATATTATTTTACTCCCAAAATATTTTGTTTCACCGACCAATATAAAGAAAAACTGCCTGAAAGGCTAGTAAGATTTCATCGATCTTTTATATTAAGTCAGTTGTACTAGCTATCATATTAAGATAACCGTACTTTATCAGTATCGGTAGATACGAGTGACTTTATCACTACATTTTTTAAATTCTACCTGCCCATGGATTCCATGTTTAATATTCTCAAAAACGATTTCTTCACTACCATCAAGTTGTGATGCACGGATCTCATCTCTACAGAAAGACTCGAATCGCTGTAATTCTTGCTCACTATTACCCAATTTATAAGATTTAGGTAAGTCTTGACTGGTTACATAGGTATGTATTTTATCTTGCACATCAAGGACAATTACGCCTTTATTCGATAAAAACGAACTACAGGAGGTTAATGATAATGTTAATCCTGCAAAAAATAATAATTGCAGAGGAAATTTCATAATAAATCCTATAATGTTCAAAATAATTCCTTTATAAAGCAAAGCAATCTGTTTATGATTTATAATTAGATGCAAATTATATACTAATAATCGAAGAAAGTGCAGAGTGCATTTTTCTTGATGTAATAATATTAGGGGAAGTTTATGTCAGATACTATTAATTACGACGAATTTAATCACCAATTAATCCAAAATAAAATAGGCATTACCGCTGCTGAGTTACATGGTTTTCTTTCAGGCATATTAGCTGGTGGTAACAATGACGAGAGCTGGCGTCCATTAGTTGAGGATATGTTAAACAATGGTCAAAAAATGCCAACATCATTAGATGAAAAAATTAGCCAACTTTATGCGCTTATCAAACAGCAATTTTTTGAGGAAGATTTCAGCTTTCAGTTATTGCTTAGCGACAAAGATTTATATACACAACTGGATGATCTAGTTGGTTGGGTAAATCATTTCTTACTTGGTATTGGACTTGTGCAACCTAAAATTAACCACATCAAAGGTGATGTTGGTGAAGCCATTTATGACCTACGTCAAATTGTTAAACTAGGTTATGATGAAAATGAAGATCAACAAGAGCTTGGTTTTGCTTTTGAAGAGATAAAAGAGTATGTTCGCATAACTTCTATGCTATGTTTTGATGAATTTAACGAATTTAATGAGGCTGACACACCCCCAACAATCCATTAATATTAATAACATTACATCTTCAGGGGCATCACAATGATAAATACTGATATCGAAACAGAACTTTTTGCACGTCGAGAAAAATTACTAGCTCAAATGATACCAAATAGTGTCGCACTTTTTTTTGCTGCTCCAGAAATGACGAGGAGTAATGACACCCATTACCCATATCGACAAAATAGCGACTTTTGGTATTTTACACTTTTTTCTGAACCAGAAGCGGTATTTGCAGTAGTTAAACAAAAAGATAATACAACTAAATACATATTATTTAATCGCCCAAAAGATACGCTAGCAGAGACTTGGACTGGTTACCGTTTAGGTCAAGATGCCGCATTAAAGACGGTTTTTGTTGATGAAGCTTATACATTTGATGAGATTGAAAAAGTATTACCTGATTTATTAAATGGCAAAACGGCGGTTTACCATGCTGACCAACAGTATCAATATGCCGATAGAATCGTAGATCGCACAATGAATACTCTGCGACAAGGGAGTAGATTAAATCTTTATGCACCAAACAGCACGATCGATTGGCGACCGATAGTTCATCAAATGCGCATGTTTAAATCAGATTTTGAAATCAAAATATTGCGCAAGGCTTGCAAAATCAGCGCTCAATCTCACGTTAGAGCAATGCAAAAATGTAAACCAAATATGTATGAATATCAACTAGAAGCTGAAATCTTGCATGAATTTGCGTGGCATGGTGCACGAGCACCATCTTATAACACCATTGTTGGTAGTGGTAATAATGGATGTATACTGCATTATGAAAATAATAGTCAGCAGTTAAAAGATGGCGATTTAGTTTTAATTGATGCGGGTTGTGAATATCAGTACTATGCAGGCGATATAACTCGCACTTTTCCTATCAATGGCAAATTTAGCCAAGCTCAACTTGAAATTTATAACATCGTTTTAACATCACAATATCAAGCCATTAAATTGTTTAAACCGGGCACTTCAATTATGGAAGTCAATAATCAAGTTGTAAGAACGATGGTAGAAGGTTTAGTAAAACTCGGGATTATGCAAGGTGATGTTGATAGCTTAATTGCTAATAAAGCTTATACACAATATTACATGCATGGTTTAGGCCATTGGTTAGGTATTGATGTGCATGATGTTGGTAGTGGACGAGATCGAATTTTAGAGTCAGGAATGGTATTGACCGTTGAACCAGGGCTTTATATTAATCAAGAATCAGATGTACCAGCACAATATAAAGGTATCGGTATTCGGATCGAAGATAACATTTTAATTACTGACACAGGAAATGAAGTTCTGACAGGTGATGTTCCAAAAGACCCAGCCGAGATTGAAAAATTAATGGAAAATAAATTGAAATAGAACATGATAAATAATAACAGAATGATGAGATAAATGGGATATAACAAAATAAACAGGGAAATAATGAAATTGTTTTTTGAAAAAGTGTTACAAAATATGAAATAAAAAATTGCCTAAAAAATTTCGCCCTTGTGATATTGGTATAGCTCACGGTAGCCTATGCCCATGCGTGACATAGATTCAAGGGCTTCTTCTCCTAATATCCTTAGATTAGCAATATCATCATCAACTTTAACTCGTGACATTCCCAATAACTGACAAAATTCTTCCCATGTACCAGAAAAAAGTAAACTGTTTACGTTTTTACGACCTTTTAAATTTTTATGTAATTGATTTTTTTAATATATGCTAATTTCGAAACCTAGATTACACCATGAAGTGCAATTCTTCTTAACTCCTTAGAATAAAAATCGGCAGGGCTTTTAAACTTATGCCGTTTTCTTGGGCGTGTGTTCAATAGATATTGTATTTTCTTTATCTGTTTGTCGTCAACTAATGAAATGGCCGCTGACTTAGGTATAAACTGACGTATTAAGCCATTGGTGTTTTCATTTGTGCCTCTTTGCCAGCTTTTATAAGGCTCCGCAAAGTACACGGTGGTGTTTAAATAATACTCAATAGCATGATGATAAT
>NZ_LZHJ01000002.1:0-31772 GCF_001690815.1 Gilliamella sp. GillExp13
TTTTTTTGATGATTTAACTTTAAAACCTTTTAATTTCAAATTAGTTATAACTTTTTCTAGTTCCCAAACTGTCATATTTTTAGTGCTAGTTTTTTTAGTTATAGTCAGTAATAGATGACGATAGGTATCGTCATCTAAATTAAGTTGTGTTTTAGCTATATGAATAAGCTTGATGTATTTAGATTTCATCTAGATAGAACCTGATTTTAACTTAACATATTCGGCATAGAGTTCATCATATATCTGTCCATCGACATAACCCTGCCCCTGAACTTCACGCATAAACGAATGTTCATGACTGATTGAAACATGATAATCAGGCATATAGCGTTTAGGATTAGAAAATTTAGTTTTCATTATCAAATTAAATTTTTCTAATAAATCAAATTCATTAGCTATATCAACCAAAATATCTTTAGCATCATCATTTATTGATGGTAGTTTACCTAAATTTTTTTTTATGATTCTTTCAATATCATTTCTAATTGATTCATTTAAGTCAGAAAATGCGACAAAAGATAATTGACCTCCTAAAATATTTTGATTTGCATGAAAAGACGGTTCTTTACCATTTTCAAATTCAATTATTAATGTCACTTTACCCATTTGCTAATTCCTCCAACTCATCGATGATGCGATTAGCTTCACATTCAGATAAACCATATTCTTTACAATGAACTATAAAATTAGCTATCTGGCTTAATATAAATTGATGCAGGATATAAAAATCTTGTGTTTGCATGATTAAATAACCTCCTGTTCAAATGGGACTATTGCAAAATCTTCAACATCTTTTTTGATAGTGATGCCAGGAACATGTGCTACTACATTTGGTTCGTTTAAAATAGCTTCTTTATTAACTTCTTCTTTTGTACGAATAAATCGTTCCAATTTTAGCTTTTTCAGGGTTTCTATAACTGTTTCTAACCCCCGAATAACACACGATGGTGGACGATTGCGCCATTGCACTTCACCAGTAATTAAATTGGCTGATTTAACTTTACCATTGTTGGTTAATTCATCACGGTTTGCTTCGCACCAAATTTGGATACCTTTTTGTATTTCTACTGACTTCTTTTTTAATACTTCAATACTTGATGAATAACTTGCAGTAATTTCAGCGATCTTATCGTTCATTTCGGTTTCTAATCGGATTAATTCACGCTGTATATCGCCTAAATATTTAATAGCCTCTGTTGCTTGATCTTTTGATTGCACAACATAGATTGATGCGGTAGCTTTAATACGTTTTTTAGTCTTTATCATTTCTATAGCTCCTATTCGATTAATGCAAGCGACTAATATCGCGTTCTTTCCATATAACTCGGCAGCCATTTAATTCAAATTGCCCAAACCTGTAATAACCTTCATGTCGGTAATACATCGCTTTACCCACAGCTATAAACTTATTGCACTTTGGGTGATGCTCAATTTCAATAGTTGGCTTTGAAAGTGAATCATGATAAAAACCAATGACGGTAAATTCTTCATTAGATAATATAGTTACAGCCTTATTAACCGCATTGATGCTATTATTGATGAGTTGGTTCTTTTTCATCAGATATCTCCTCGGTCTTTGATACACTCAACAATTACTTCACCTGTAACTTTTAGCGCACCAATGCGTGCAGCTAGATTTAATGCGTTAGAAACAAGGTTATTTACTGCTAATGGATAACATAATGAACGCACTTGCTTTTCACCTCGACGTGTTGTTGCAACACGTAACCGATTGATAATTTCATTAAATGCAGATAAATCAAATAACGTTGTATAGTCCATATCAACACGTGAAAATTTATGCTTGATATATTCTTCAACTTTAAAATCAAGTGGTTTTAAGTTCACAACTTCACAACGCTGAACCACTTCACGAACCTCAGGGTTGTATTCTGATAGTTTTGTTTGTAGCTCTGTTTGCCCAATCAAGATAATTGACAGTAATTTTTTAAAACCTTCTTGTAGCTCATAAAAGCGTTTTAAATGCTTAAGTGTATGAATTGATAAACCATGAGCTTCTTCAATAATCATTAAATGTTTACGACCAGATAACGCACTATTTTTAAGTAAAGTATGCATTTGCCGTGCTCGTGCTTCAGCACTGCGTTTTGGTTTTGCTTGTGGATCAATCGCATTAATGATTGCGCCACTAATATCCATGCTTTTTAGTGATTTACCTTTGACTTCGTTATCTTCCAACCCTAATACATACGGCTCAATAACTGTGATTGGTTCATGATTAATATTGATCCAATCAATTAAATCATGGCGCAATGTGGATTTACCGCTACCTGATTCACCAATTACCGCTAGCATTCCGCCATGTTTTGCCGTTTGACGCATTGCTGCACGAACATAACGGATATCATCGGATAGATAAACGTCGGCATCTTCAGTCATTTCATCCGTAAATGGATCCCTTGGAATGCGGAAATGTGCCCGTGCATCTCGATTTATAGTTTGTTTTCGTAGTAACATATAGGCTGACTCCTTTGTTAAGTTTTCATTTGAGTCAACTGGCACAGCGTCGTCCGCCAAGATTTCGGCTGTGTCAGTTTCTTCTTCAAAAATATTCAGTAAATAATCGTTATTTAAACCTAGTTTAATTAACGCTTTTTCAATTTTTTGCTCTAGTTCATTACGAACTATTGAGCGTGGCCAAATATCATGATTAACCAGCTGATTAATAACGGCTTGACTGATTGAGTTACCTTTATACTCAATCAAGCGGGCAAGCTGTGCTTGTTTAATATTGAACTGTGCCATTACGCTTTTTAATTTCAGCATTATTTAACAATCCTTAGTCCTGTTGTACCGTCACAAACGGCAATTGGAGCGGTAAACGAATGAATTAATGACTCTAGCGCGTCTTCCGGAACGCCGTTTTTATAACTTGCTGATAGCCATTTATTTTCATCTATTGTTAATCTGCGGCCGATTGAGCTAGTAATACGCATTAAAGCGGCTGTTAGCGTTAATGTTGTTGCAGCCGGCTTTAAATGCTCAGGTGTTTCAATTTCATTACCTTTTTTAGCACTTGCTAAATAAGTCGGATGTTCAATATCATCTAAATAATCCAGTGTGTTAAGCTTGCCACCAAACGGTGCTACTTGTTTTTGTTTAGCTTTCTTGATTTCGTCATCATTCATATCTGGATATGCAACTTGATCCATCTCTTTCGCTGCTTGTTCAATTTCGGTATCACCTTTCGATTTGTATTCTTCGCCAATCACTGGTGCATCTAAACATTGTCCAAATTGGTCATAATTGCGATTTGGTTCGACACGATAAATCAGTGCTTCACCGTCATAACGTGACACTTCGATTTGTATTGCACAATCACCGTAAACTAATGAACGCACACTGACTTTATCTTTAACACCAATACCATCTAATCCTTTTAAACTATAAATAAGCGAACTATCCGCTTGCGGGTGTTTAAAGCTAATAGTTAAATCTGGGCGAACTTGACGCTCTTGCTCACGACTTGCCATTAGTGCTTTACAAACATCAATGGGTGGTAATAAGCGTAATTGCTCTGCTGTAATGTATTGCCACAAACTTTGGCGTGAAACTGGCTCTGATAATCCAATACGACGCAAACGTGTATCTTGCCCCGGCAAACGATTGGCGTTATATGCTTCTGCCCAGTTCATTGCAGAATGATTTAGCTCTTCAATACTACGAACAGGTTGAAACTTTAAACGGCTTTCAAATTGTGTTTCGATAATATTATTGGCATTTTCAACACCACCTTTAGCTCTTGCATTACCTGCTTCGTGTTCTAGATATTTAACTTCTAAATGGTCTAACAAATTCTTGATTGCTGATGATGTATTAGCAGAACCTTTATCCCAATAAAGTAGTTGTGGCACACCATGAAATAATCGTCCGTCTTGCTTACCCCAAGCAAACATTAAAAATTGGAATAATGAGTGTTGGTTTTCGCCTGCTGCTTCAACGTACCACGGAATAATGATGCCAGATGCACGGTCATACAATGTGTAACGCCAAACTTTGTATTTAACTTTTGCGTAGTTCTCTAGCTTGTTTTTATAAAAATCACGGTCACGCATAATATGCTGTTTATTTTTCATGTAATAAATCAAACATAAAGATGGATCAATTTCATGCACGTAGTTCGGGTGTAAAGCACGCAATGGTTGCACAGGATTTGCTACTTTTTGCGCTTTTACGTTCAATTTTCGTTGACGCATCAATCGATTAAGTGTTGCATTACTGACATTAATTTCATGCCCATTTTGTTCCAATATGCCACGCGCGGTTGTTGTAAACATAGTTTGCTTGCCATTATCCCGTACTGATTCACGACTCATTGTTGCTATTGCTAATAAAGAATCACTTGAAACACTTATCTTACCTTTATCCGCTCTTGCTTTACGCTCACTTGACCAACCGCAAACTTGTTTTAACTGTCTGTAAATGGTTTGTCTTGAATAACCTAAAAAAGCCTGTGCTTCATCCAAAATAACACCACGTTGCCCGTGGCTGACATTATCCAGTTTGACGGCAACTTCATTTAAATATTCACGAATATTTGGCGCAATCATGTTAATTACCTCTTAAATTACTTATTCATTAATCACACTATCGACAATGTCAGAACCAATCTCATCACTAAAATTCATCCATAAGCGTTGATACGTGTTTTTACTCTGCTGAGCTGTTAATTTTAATGAACCATGTAATATCTTAATTGTTACAACTAATGATTCCGGTAATGAATAAGGCTCTTCAGGGTCATAATTTGGATCATTTTCCATAACTTCTTTTTGTAACTTATCTGCCATTTCCATATATTGCCGTTGTTGTTCTAGTAGTTCATCAATACGTGATTGCGTCTCTGCTATCTGTTTTTTAAATGGCTCTAAACGCTCATCTAACGGCACGGTTTTCATTTCAAATTGAGTCAGTTTTATTGCCAGCTCTTCCTTTTCTTTCGCTACATCCGCATTACGTTTGCTTAATGCTTTGTAGTCAGCTTGCAAATCACTGTTTTCTTTTTTGAGTTGCTCTTTTTCTTTAGCATTTTTAGCAATAAATTCTTCTGCTAACTCAACTAACGCCTCTTTATCACCTGCTTTAGCGACTTCAATTAATGCCGTTTTTTGGTCCTCGGGCAGTTTGCGATATTGACGTAATTCACGGTAGCCGATGCCCATTTGAGACATACTTTCAAGAGCTTCTTCTCCGAATTCTTTTAAATTTTGAATATCTAAATCAGCTTTCTGTACAGATATGCCTAATAAATTACAAAATTCTTCCCAAGTTCCTGTTAAAAAGTCATAACCGTTAGGACTTTTTTTACCTTTTAAATTACGATATAGTTTGTTTTCTTTGACAAAATTTAATTTAGAAGTCCTAACGGTTAGGGAAAATTTAGCAAAAGCATCCGCCATTTGAGCCTGACCTAAAAGCTGGTTAACTAAATCCCGTTCTTCGTTATATTCACTTTGAATCGTAGTCATTGTATTTATTGTGTCATTAATCCCTTGCTCATCAATTGCAGGTAGTTCAATTGCTTCTTTTGTTGGATTTGCTGTTCTTGCCATTTTAGTTATCCTCTTGAACCAGCAGTAATACGTTGATTGATTTCTGTTATTTGGTCTTGCATTTTAGTGATGTGAATTGCATGCGCCTGTGCTATTTGCAACATTTGCACACTATGAGCAAACAAGCCGTTATCAAGCTTAATTACTAAGCCTTCCTCAATTAATGTTTGTAATGATCTGGTAACATTAACAGGTGATTCATTAATCATCTTTGCGATATCGCCATTAGATAAACCCGTTAACGTATAACCTTTAAGCGCTTTTAGTACCTTAAGTATTCGAGTACCAGATGTCGAAATTTGTGATTTGTTCATGTTTTTCGCCCTTTTTCTGTATATGAAAAACTGTTACAATCAGCATTAGTAAGCTTGTTTTAAGCCAAGTTTTACTGCTATATCGTGTGTTTTACCACGATGAGCACGGCTTAAACCATTTAAAACGTTATAAACAACAACGGGGTGGTAACCATTTTCAATCGCCCAAGATTTGATAGTTTTGCCTTTTTGTTGAAATTGTTGCTTAACTTGTTCGGGAGTGAGAACTTTAGACATTTTTAGCTCCTTTGATATAAGTTATTAATAAGTGATTTATAAATTATGTGTTAAATTATGGTATAAATATTTATACCTGTCAAGATAAAAAGTATGCAAAAAAATATCGGATTAAGACTAAAAGAAGAACGTGAACGTATGGGACTTAGCCAAGTTGCTATGGGAGAAATTGCTAATGTAAAGAAATTAACTCAACTTAATTATGAAAAAGGTGAGAGATTTCCTGATGCGTTATATTTATCTACATTAGCTAATTTTGGGTTAGATGTTCAATATGTTGTAACTGGTATTAGAACAACAAATAATTTATCTGTTGATGAGCAAGATTTAATTGACAAATTTAGAACAGCGCCATTGGCAATTAAAGCGGCAGCCTTAGGTGCACTAACGGCAGGAACGGCTCAGCAGGCAGGGGTTAATATTTCGAATAATACAATTCGAGGTGAAGGTCAAATTGCTGGTGGAAATATTTATACAACTAGGAGGCGGAAAACAAAGTGACGGTTAGACTTCAGGATAATACGGCAGAACAAATAGCTGGTAGAGATATTTATAATATTACGTCAAGTAATGATGATGAGTTAGATACTCGCCCGTTAGTTCCCGCTCAACGAAAATCCCTTAATAATTTAATTTCTGATATTGAAAACTACGGGGAGTTAACGGCACCAGAACTATGGTTTAAACTACACGCTACTCTTGGTGTTTGTAGTATTAATGAAATAACTGTTTCACAATTTCCTATTGCCGATAAATTTTTAACTGATGAATTTGAAGCAGCTAAAGAAAAAGCATCTTGCAAAATGCTTATCCATTTGATTCTTTGTGAAATTAACGACAAAGATGAATTAAAAAATAAGATGAATCATTACAGTAAGCGGCAATTTTGTACTTCAGATTTAAAACGGCTTAATAAAATGCAGCTACAAAATGTATTAAATTATGTTGAAGAACTTTCTAATTTAGAGAAATTAAATAATCAAAATTTATATAACCAAACAATAACTTTATTCAGAACTCAAATAAAACCCACGTTAGCAATATTTGCCGTGGGTTTTATTTTGGGTGCGATTATTTTTTAAGGATTAAAGATGAAAAATTTATGGTTATTTTGGATTTCAATTGTATTTAGTGTTTTTGGGCTAGTTGGCTGTGATTCTCATAGTGATTATGAAAAGCAAATTATTAATTATTTAGAACTTAATTTAAAAGATTTTGATAGTGCTAAGTACAAATTCGAAAAACCAGTTAGGGTAAAGATAAACGGAGATAATGCAGACATTATTTTATACTACGTTAATTCTAAAAATAGCTTTGGAGCCTATACTGGTTTTCACGAACGAATATTTGCATTTTTTACAGATAAAGACATGCAATATAAAAATAAGGATATTACTGAAGGCGTAAATGTTGGCTATTACAAAATTGAATCTATAAATAAATAGGATTAAGTATGAATAAATTAAGTTTACTAATTTTATGTTTAGCTTTAGGTTTAACTGGATGTGCTACTAAAAATTACGGGCGACAAGGTGAATTAACTCAATATGAAAAAGAAACCATGACTTGCCGTGAAATAGCACTAGAAAAAGCAAAAGTTCAAGGTTTTATAGAACATGTTGACAAAGAAAGTAAATTTGATGGTCGTTCCGTTCTATCCTTTTTAGGTGATTTTGGGGTTGGTAATGTTATTGAAAAAGGTGAAGCGCTGAAAAGTGCGAATAGGCGGTTGGCGCAATTAAAAGAAGTTGAAGAGAAGAAAGATTGTGGGGAAGAGTAAGTTTGACAGTAATAGAATAATTAACATTAATGGCTAAATATAATAAACACCTATAACTATTGTCAATTTTGAATATGAGGGATAGATATGGATAACTTAAAGATACAAAAATTCGCAGAAGTTAATTTTTCAGATCCTTTTTTTGATTCGTTAAAACGCGATTATGCTCATGGCTTTGTTGATTGGTGGAATAAGAAAGTAAAAACACAAGATACTGCATTTGTTTTATATAATTATAATTATTCATCTATCGATGGTTTTATGTATTTAAAGTTAGAAAATAATGTTGATGATATTACTCCTCCATTAACTAATGGACGTTATCTAAAGATTGGTACATTTAAATTCAACCCGGCAGGAACATTACGTGGTGAACGTTTTATAAAAAAAATATTTGATAACGCCGTAGCAAATAATGTTTCAGGGATATACGTTACAGTTTTTGATAAACATGATTATTTAATTAATCTTTTTAAACGATATGGTTTTTGTATACATGGTACAAAACAAAGTGATAATGGTACAGAAAATGTATTACTAAAAAAAAGAACTTTTTTGGGGGATTTGGAAAAAGATTACCCATATATTAATACTAAAACAAATAAATATTTATTGGCTGTATACCCAAAATACCATACTCAACTTTTCCCAGATTCAATTTTAAAAACAGAATCAAGCTCAATAATTGATGATGTTTCTCATACAAATAGTATTCATAAAGTTTATATTTCTAATATCCCAATGACTGGTAATTTTAATAAAGGGGATATTGTAGTAATTTATAGAACAAGAGAAGAAGGTAAAAGCGCTCATTATTCTGCCGTTACGACATCAATCTGTGTTATTGAAGAAGTAAGGACTATTTCTTCTTTTTCTAACAATAAAAAGTTTGTTGACTATTGTAGTAAATATAGTGTATTCACATTAGATGAATTGAATCAATTATATTCTAAAAATTATTATAAAACTTATTCTCCTTGTTATGTAATAAAGTTTACATATAATATCGCATTATCTCGTCGCCCCAATAGAGCGATACTAATCAATGAGGTTGGTTTAAACGAAAAAGAAAGATGGTCTTGTTTAAAACTAAGCGATAATCAATTTGAAAAAATATTAAAACTAGGTGAAATTAATGAAAGTCTTATTATCAATTAAACCAGAATTTGTAACAAAAATATTATCTGGTGAAAAACGATTTGAATTTAGAAAAAATATTTTTAAAAATAAATCGGTTAAGACTATAGTGATTTATGCGACAATGCCTGTTGGAAAAGTCGTTGGAGAATTTGATATAGATTACGTGATATCGGATAATCCTGATTTAGTGTGGGAAAAAACAAAAAAATATGCGGGTATAAGTAAGCGGTTTTATGATGCATATTTTGAACAAAAACAACAAGCCTTTGCTATCGCTGTTGGTAGAGTGACTCAATATGAGGAACCTAAACCTTTGAACTATTTGGGTAATAATATTGTGGCACCTCAATCATACCGTTATTTATAATTGAAAATATCAATTACATTTAGATTGTTAATGAATAATCTGCCCCCGTTCAAATTACATTTCAAGTAAGTAAGATCATAATAACCTCATACATTAATTTAATTATGAGGTTTTTTATGGCTCATCCAATCAAAAAATTATCCCAGATTCGTTTGTTTAAATGGTATTTAGTCGCTATTACTTTATTTGCAATTATTACGTTAATCTCACCTCAACAGTTGCCTGTCGTTGCTTACAAACTGTCTCTCGTTTTACTGTCTGCTGTTGTGGGTTATCACCTTGATCGCGCTCTTTTTCCTTATGCCTCCCCTGGAGGTTATTTATATAACGATTGGAAAGAGTTTGGTCCTGATTTTTATACTCAGCAATATATTGAATCTTTAGAAAGCAATGAACAACCAGAGGCAATGGATTCCAAAATGTGTGCAGAATACCCTGTTCTTGATGAGTATCGAAACCTATTTGCGGTTGTTCTGATTCGTCGGGCGTTGATTGTTTCCGCTGTGATTCTTGGCGTAACACTTGGATTATAGCCATGCGTTACTTAATCTTAGTTATTGTATTTATGCTGTTTAGTTGTCATTTAGCGCCTGCTATAGCAGTTGTACCAAATGATGCTAAGCAACATCAACGGGAACTGACACGTAATGCACGAGCAATTTTTGGTCTTGATGCGCCAATTGCGTTGTTTGCAGCTCAAATTCATCAGGAATCTCGATGGAAAGTAAACGCAAAATCACATGTTGGTGCTCAAGGTTTGGCTCAGTTTATGCCAGCAACGGCGGATTGGATTGCAGGGGCTTATCCTAAATCATTGGGTAGCAACGAACCTTATAACCCATCTTGGGCACTGCGTGCCTTAGTTCAATATGATTATTGGTTATATCAGCGTATTAATGCAACGGCGAGTGATTGTGATAGATGGGGATTCACCCTTTCGGCATATAACGGCGGACTTGGTTGGGTAAATCGTGATCGTCAGCGAGCAAAACGAGAATATCAAGATGCCACGCATTACTGGGGCGTTGTTGAAAATATTAATGGTGGACGTAACAGCATTAATTTTAAAGAAAACCGTGATTATCCAATTCGTATTATCTACCGCTGGCAACCTGTTTATATAAATGAAAATTGGGGTTTAGGAGTTTGTGATGATTAAAAATATATACAAATTAATCAAAAGCTTTTTTGTGGGCAGTAAAAATTATTTTTTGTTGGGAATAATTTTGGTTGTTGGTTTTGGTGCACTTTACCGATTAGGTATCAGTCATGGCAAATCAATGGCCAAACAAGAATATATTGCTTTAGAAGCACAACAAGCAATGGATACGTTAAGTCAATTTATTGAGAGTACAAAGCAATTAACTAAAGCCGCTAATAATGCAAGTTATTCATTGTCACAGCAGATAGCAGAAAGGAAATTATATGATGAACAATCAACTCAAGCATTACAAGATGCACTTAACAAAACGGCTAATGATCGCACTCATTGCGTGTTTGATGATAGTGTCTTGCAGTTCATCGACTCAGCCCGTGCAAATGCCGCACAAGCAACAACCCATGGTTTTACCAGCACAACTGACGGTACCATGCGAATTACCCGTAAAACGACGAAATAATACGGCGGATGGTTTAGCTGAAGCCTTAAAACAGCTTTATGACCAATACGGGCAGTGCTCAGGTCGATTTATTGAACTAATAAAATATATCAACGAGGTAAATAATGGATAGCGCTGATTTAGCATCAACTGTAGAAATGGAAGCACGGGAACGAATACTAGCAAAACATCAAGCAAAGACAGGAGTATCAAATTTGTATTGTCGAATCTGTGAAGAGCCGATAGCTGAAGAACGTCGAAAAGCATTAGTGACTGATTTATGTATCGAATGTGCTTCGATAGAAGAAAAAAGGAATAAACGATGAATTTTAATGAACTTACTTTTAACTGGCAGTTTTTGCAATGGGCTGTAATGGCGGTGGTTGGTGTTTACTCATGGCTAATTGGTCGTCAATCGGCTAGCCAAAAAGAACTACTAGACTTACGTATTCGAGTAACACAAGTTGAAGAGACGGTTAAGTCATTACCAACTCAGCATCAGGTAACCAAATTGATTGAAAAATTAAGTAGCAACGAAGCTACTTTAAATCAGTTATCTGATCGGCTTTCAGGATTATCTCGTCAATTAGATAACATTAACCAATTTTTATTAAAGAACAAGTGAGGAATTATGAGCTACGCTGAATTTTTAAAAGAAGATCAACGTTTGGTTATTTTGCGTATCTTACATGAAATGCCAAGTTATAGCAGTAATTCTAGTATTATCTATAGTGCGTTAGATCACTATGGCCACGCTATTAGTCGTGATCAAGTTAAAACCCATTTAAGTTGGCTTGGACAGCAAGACTTAATTAAAACCGAAACAATCGGTAGTGTTATTGTTGCTCGTTTAACCGATTTTGGTGCTGATGTGGCTACCGGTAAAGTTGTTGTGCCTGGTGTAAAACGTCCAAGCGCAGGAGCGTAATTATGGGACGTAAATCAACGATCCACAAACTAGAGCCTGAGGTACGTAGTTATATTGAGAAACTACTACGAGCAGATCAACTTACTCTTGATGAAATGATTGCAGAACTGCAACAAAAATTCCCAAGCAATGAAACTCCTAGCAGAAGCAGTTTGCATCGGTACCAGAAAGGTTTTAATGAAATGACCAATAGCTTACGTGAAATTGAAACGGCATCACGTATTTTGGTTGATGAGCTTGGTGACAGTGTTGATGATAAATCAGGAGCACTACTTGCTCAGGCTGTTACAACGCTGGCAACGCGTGCTGCATTTAAAGCCCATGAATCGGAAGATATCACGATTAAAGAAATTAGTTTTTTAGCGAAAGCAGCCAAAGAAGCCATGCAAGCCCGTCAATTAAGCTTTAAAGAGCGGCAGGAGATCGAAAAAGCAGCACGTGAAAAGTTATTGCGTGAGCAAAAAGAAAAACTGGATGAGCTAGAAAAAACAGGCGAAGTACCAGCTGAAATGTTAGCTAAAGTAATTAAAGCGGCGTATGACTTATGACAGTAAAAAATGAACCGGCCTTAAAACTCTATGACTATCAAAAACAGTGGGTAAACGACACTAGCCGTTTTGCTATTGCAATGTTCTCTCGTCAATGCGGTAAAACCTTTACCAGTACATTACAAATTGTACTCGACTGTTTGCGAGCTGAAGCTCAAGGTAAACGTGCGCGTTGGGTGATTTTATCACGTGGTGAACGTCAAGCACGTGAAGCCATGAATGAGGGGGTTAAAGTTCATCTGCGTGCAATGTCCGCAGGTTTTAAAGAACTCGATTATGATTGGGATGCCAATATTCGAGCGTTAGAAGTTGAATTACCAGGTGGCAGTAAAATTACTGCTTTACCTGCCAATCCAGACACCGCTCGTGGTTTTAGTGCTAGTGTGTTACTTGATGAATTTGCCTTTCATCAAGATAGCCGTGCCATTTGGAAAGCCTTGTTCCCTGTTATTTCAAAGCCCGGATTAAAATTGCGAGTCATTAGCACCCCCAATGGTAAAGGGAATAAGTTCTATGAACTGATGACTGGTAAAGATGATGGTTGGTCACGCCATGTAGCGGATATTTATCAATGCGTTAATGATGGGTTACCTCGAAATATTGAGGAATTACGCAAAGGTGCCGGTGATGATGATTTATGGGCACAAGAGTTTGAACTTAAATGGTTAGATGAAGCGAGTAGTTGGCTTGATTTTGATTTAATTACTAGCGTCGAAGATGAAAAAGCAGGATTGCCTGAACACTATACAGGCAATCCTGCTTTTGTTGGCGTTGATATTGCTGCACGTAATGACCTATTTGTTATTTGGGTCATTGAACTAGTGGGCGATGTTCTTTGGACTCGTGAAATTATTGAGCGTAAACGACTCTCTTTTGCTGAACAAGATTTACTGCTTGATGATGTTTTTAGGCGTTATCGTGTTATTCGTATCTGTATGGACCAAACAGGTATGGGTGAAAAACCGGTGGAGGATGCTAAACGACGTTATGGTGAAATGGTCGTTGAAGGTGTGCTATTTACCGCTCCAAATAAATTAACATTAGCAACACAAGGTAAACAAGCATTTCAAGATAGAAAACTTCGTATTCCCGCTGGCAATAATGCACTTCGTGCTGATTTGCATAAGTTAAAAAAAGTGACTGGCGCAACGGGGCAACCGCGTTTTGTTGCTGATTCTGATAGTAACGGCCATGCTGATAGAACTTGGGCTGCCTTTCTTGCAATTAATGCAGCTAGCCAAGATGGGTATGAAATTGAATACCAATCACTAGGCGTTCGTGATTCTTATCGTTCATTGAATGAATATGCGGTTGGCCCAGAGCTGGAAACAACTGATACAGGCTTTGGCACAGTACGGGGCGGTAACGATTTTGGAGGATTTATTTAATGTTATGGTTTAAAGGCAAAAAGCCACATGTTGAAACAGGACGAGAGCTGGCAGGCACAGGTGAAAATAATGATATTACTAAATTGTTTGTTGGTTCGCTAGCGCTGCCAGATGATAGTGTTCTTCGTAATCGGGGTGGCGGTCGTTTAGATATTTACAAAGAAGTTTTAAATGATGATGAAGTGAAATCGGCATTTACTCAGCGTCAAGATGCTGTTATATCTCGTGAGTGGAAAGTGGAACCCGGAGGCGATAAACCGATTGATATTGAAGCAGCTGATGCAATGAGCGAGTTATTAAAATCGGTTGGGTTTGACCGAGTGACTAAACTAATGCACTACGGTGTTTTTTACGGTTATGCTGTGGCGGAGTTAATTTATGGCATCAAAGATAATCTATATTGGATTGATGATATCAAAGTTCGTGATCGCCGTCGTTTTCGGTTTACTCCAATGGGTGAACTGCGCTTATTAACGCCCAATAATATGCATGAAGGTGTTGCTTGTGATGCACCGTACTTTTGGCATTATGCAACTGGTGCCGATCATGATGATGAACCGTATGGCCTAGGCTTGGCTCATTGGCTTTACTGGCCAAGCTTTTTTAAACGCAATGATATTAAGTTCTGGCTAATTTTTCTGGAAAAATTCGGCATGCCAACGGCAGTGGGCAAATATAGTACAGGTGCAACACAAAAACAAAAAAGGGACTTACTGTCACTCACTCGTGCAATTCAGACCGATTCAGGCATCATCATGCCAGATGGCATGACGCTTGAATTGCTACAAATAGCACGCTCAGGCGCAGGCGATTATAAGGCATTCTATGACTCAATGAATGAAGCAATCAGGCGTGTAACAGTCGGACAAATTACCTCATCAGGCGGCGCATCAAGCTCAATCGGTGGTGATGAATCACTCCAAGCTGCGGTATTAAGTTCTATTGCAAAATCAGATTCTGATGTAATGTGCGAGAGTTGGAATCGAGGACCAGGTACTTGGTTTATACAGATGAATTTTCCCGGTGCTGCTGTTCCTCAGGTTTCACGTATTTTTGATGAACCAGAAGATTTAAAATCAATGTCAGAACGTGATAAAAATATTATTGAATCAACTGGTTTCCGTCCAACTCTTTCGCATGTACAGGATACTTATGGTGGTGAATGGGAAGAAAAACCGCAACTAGCAGAGCCGATTGATGCGCAATCTTTAAAAAACGTTGATTTTGCCGAACAGCAACCGAATAACTTTGCGCCAGTACTTCAGTCACAACTTTTAAACACTGAAATGCAACCCGTTACTGATGGGTGGATTAATCAAATTAAAGAACTGGTTGATAGCGTACAATCGTTAGAAGAATTGCGTGATAAGTTATTTGAGCTAATCCCCAATATGCAATTAGATGAATATGCAAAGGTCATGGCTGAGGCATTAACAGCAGCTAATTTAGCGGGTCGCACAGAACTACTTGAGGATAGCAATAATGGCTAATTTGTCTTTTGGTTCGTTGCCGTTTAAAGAACAAATTGAGTTTTTTAGACGTAAAGCGAATGTGCCAACAAACGGTTACGCTGATATCTACAACAGTGAACATGATTATGCGTTTGTTGTTGCTGGCGCAAATCGTAATGCGTTACTAAATGATTTTAGAGTCGCAATCGATAAAGCTATTAGCCAAGGTACTACCCTTGAAGAATTTAGAAAGGATTTTGCCGAAATTGTCGAAAAACATGGCTGGAGCTATAACGGTAGTTTTAGTTGGCGTACTCGTATCATCTATGAAACGAATTTAAACAGTTCTTACCAAGCGGGTCGCTATCAACAACTACGTGATGCAAAATTTCCATATCTAGAATACTTACATAGTGATTATGTTGAACACCCTCGTGAACTTCATCAAAGTTGGGATCATCTGGTATTAAATTTTAATGACCCATGGTGGAATACTCATTTCCCTCCAAATGGATATGGTTGCCAATGTCGTGTTCGTGGGCGTACTAAAGGTGATCTAAAAAGAATGGGAAAAAATCAACCTGACAAAGCACCAACAATAAATTGGGTTGATAGAGTAATTGGGGAAAATAGTGGTAATCCTAGAATAGTTCGAGTACCTGAGGGAGTTGACCCTAGTTTTGAACATATACCAGGGCAATCAAGGCTTGATAATTTTGTACCAAATCCATTAGATACAGATCCAACTTTAAAACGAGGTTTACCATCAAGCAAAGCAACTGATGAATGGCCAGCTATCCGTGAAGTAAGCAAAAATAGACTGTTAGAAAAGGGCTTAACTGAAGAAGATTATGCCAATATTTTCTTAAATGAATTTGGCGCAACGTTAACTAAGCCGGCTATTTTTAAAGATGTAGCCGGTGATGCATTAGTAATCGGTAAACAGCTTTTCACTGTTAGCAAAACTGGTGAACTGAAAGTGACAAAACGTGGTCGTGAGCAATTTTTATTATTACTGGCGGATTCGTTAAAACTGCCTGATGAAATTTGGACAAGAATGGAATACTTTGATCATCTACAAAAATCGGTAGTTCGTCGGCGTTATATCTCGCGTTTTATGATTGATGGTGAAGTTAAGCCCATGCTTGCGGTATTTGAAGTGGGTGATGATGGTTGGCTCGGTGTGACGACATTTGCGCCTGATAACCCCGACTATCTAGAGCAACTGAGGGTTGGTGTTCGAGTGTTTAAACGAACATAAAATAAAACCCAATCACCGCCACGATTGGGTCGCTGTACGTGGGATTCGAGGCTTTGGCGGAAGCTGCCCGTACATACGATAAAACTAGTATAGGTGAAAAAATGACTGGCGTAAATATTGAGTTTAATATACAAGATGCGCTTGATGCTATGCTTCATATTGAAGCGGCCATAGATGATATGTCTGGTTTATTTGAACACATGGGTGAAGTGTTATTAGATATTCATGAAGCACGCTTTAATGCCCAAGAATCACCAGACGGTATACCTTGGCAAGCATTATCACCGTGGTATCAAGAAAGTAAGCCAAAGCAAAAAGATAAAATTTTAACGCTAGACGGCACATTGCGCAGTACATTACGTTATCAAATAAATGGTAATACCTTGTTATTTGGTACCAACGTAGTGTATGGTGCAATTCATCAATTCGGCGGAACAATTAAACCTGTTCGCGGCAATGCATTAAATGTTGGCGGACGTCTAGCCAAACAAGTGGTAATTCCAGCAAGACCATGGCTTGGCATTAGCGCCCAAGATAAATTACTCTTGGTCGATGTTGTGCGTGAGCACTTGGGTTTTGCTTAAAACGCAATATAACGCGTTTTAAGCCACTTTACTAAAAAAGGCTAATTAGTTTATTTACGAATCGCTTTAATCGTGTTGTAAATGCTTTATAATAAGTTTTTAGTGTATATTTCTTCTATTATTTTGCCGTTCCTCTTTCCAAATCATTAAAAATTTATCTGCCCGCGTTCAGATTACCCTTTTCTCAAAATAAGTCATGATGCTCTATATCAATTTATTGGAGCATTTTTTATGGCACTTATTCCCGTTTTTAAACCTGGTACGCATACTGCGGTAGATGGTCGAAAAATCACTTTTACTTTAGAAAATTGTATTGATTTAGCAGAAAGCTACGATCCAAGTTTGTCAGAAGCGCCTGCTGTAATCGGTCATCCAAAACTAACTGCACCAGCTTATGCATGGGCAAAATCATTTGAAGTAAAAGATGGTTTGGTTTATGCCAAGTTAGATCAGATTAATCCAGAATTTGCTGAAGCCTATAATGCGGGAAGTTATAAAAAACGTTCACTTTCAATTTACTTACCCGATTCACCAGGCAACCCTAAGCCGGGTCATTATTATGCTCGTCACATCGGTTTTTTAGGTGCCGCAGCGCCTGCTATTAAAGGCTTGCCTGACGCCAGTTTTGCGGAGTCTGACGGTGAGCAAGGTGCCGCAGAGTTCTCTATGGCTGATGAAGAATTTGATGAAAATTTGATTTCAATTTTAGCCAATTTGCGTGACCTGCTGATTGAAAAAGCCGGCATTGCCAGCGCCGACCTATTTTTACCGCAATGGCGTCTTGAATCATTGCGTGCAATATCCGACCGAAAACAAAAGGAGAAAGAAAAAATGCCACAACCTTTAAATGCTAGCTTTGCAGAACAGCAAGCGGCAATTGATGCTAAAAATGCTGAACTAGCAAAACGTGAACAAGCATTGCTAGAAAAAGAACAAACTAACAAGCGTGCGGAATTTGCTGCCTTTGCTGATGAATTAGTTAAAGATGGAAAATTATTACCTGCTCATAAAACTACAGTTGTTGAAGTATTTATGGCGTTGGGTAGTGAACCAATTTCATTTGCTGAAGGTGATGCAACTGTTAACAGTTCCCCAGTTGATTTAATCAAAAAAGTACTTTCAGAGCGTCCTAGTTTTATGAACTTTGCTGAAAAATCGGCTGCTAGTGATAGTGAAGATAACGTTGATAAACAAGATCCAAAAGTCATTGCTGATGCAGCCAAAGCCTATCAAAAAGAACAGGCAGACAAAGGCAATACAATTTCAATTAGCCAAGCAGTTACGCATGTAACCAAAGCTAAAAAGTAAGAGCATTAATTACAGGCTGATTATTAATATCAGCATCATTTTAATTTTAACCAAAAGGTTTTTATATGAATATTCCAGGATTAACAGTAGCAAAAACCGCTGAAGGCGAAGTCAAACCCCGTTTAATTGTGTGCCATGGTAGTGAAGATGGGCTAGCAAAAACAGCGATTGACGGTAACGCATTATTAATCGGTGTATCAACAATTGTTGGTGGTGGTGACGGTGAAGTGTTTGATGTTGTGCGCAGTGGGTTGGCACAAGTTTTTTATAGCGAAACAATTGCGATTGGTGATCCAATCACAGCAAATGCGGATGGTCGAGCTAAAAAAGCAATGTCAGGTGATTTTATTATTGGCTATGCCGAAGTTGTGGGTGATGCCGATGAATTAGGCACTATTTGGATTGCACCAAGCAAACAAGCTTAACCTTTTATTTAACTAATGGTCTATGACCTTTAATAAACAATTTTATAAATAGGAGTTTTATATGCAACGTCCTTTTCCCGTTGAACCGCAGTTGACTGCAATTGCTATCGCTTACCGTAATAATAAGTTAATTGCCGATGAGGTTTTGCCCCGTGTGCCTGTTTCTAGCACATCATTTAAATGGCTTGAATTTGATTTTTCAGAGCGATTTACTTTGCCTAATACCAAAGTTGGTAGGACGTCACAACCGAATCAAGTTGAGTTTAGTGCCAAAGAAAAAGAAAGCTCAGTTGAAGATTGGGGACTTGATAGCCCTGTCCCTCAAGATGATATTGATACAGCCATTACAGGTTATAACCCACTTGGTCATGCCGTTGAAGCCACGACTGATTTAATTTTGTTAGATCGTGAAGTTCGAGCAGCAAATTTACTTTTTAATGGTGCAAATTACAGCAATAAACAAACATTAACTACTGCACAACAATGGAATAATCTTGATAGTGACCCAGTAGCATTAATAACGGATGCATTTGATTTAATGATTCAACGTCCTAATATCGGCACATTAGGACGTCGAGTTGCCACAATATTACGCCGTCATCCCAAAATTGTTGCCGCATACCACGGTAATGCGGGTGAAAACGGTCTTGTTCCGCTAGGGTTCTTAGCTGACTTATTAGAGTTAGAAGCTATTTATGTCGGTGATGCCTTTTTAAATAGTGCAAAACCCGGAAAATCACCCGCATTACTTCGTGCTTGGGGCAATAAAGCATCATTCACGGTACGTAATAAATTAGCGAATACTAAAGGTGGTGTCACATTTGGTTATACAGCGCAGTTTAAAGATCGTGTTTCGGGCTCGATTGTTGATCCTGATATTGGTTTACGTGGCGGTCAACGTGTTCGTGTCGGTGAATCTGTCAAAGAACTCGTTGTAGCTAAAGATGCTGGCTATCTGTTTGAAAATGTTATTCCCGCAAACAGTTAATAATGTGAACAACAACCAACGGTAATTTATCGTTGGTTTGGGTAAAGATGATGAATATTCCATACATTACATTGCTAAATTTATCCGAACGTCCAGGACTCATTGAGCTATCTCAATTGGTTGCTCAAGATGGTGAAATACCCATAGATTCTAATTTATTGGAAGTCATTATTAATGGTTGTGATGTTTCAAGTTGGTTGTCTGATGATGTTATTAAGGCAAATCGAGCAATCTCACGCATTAATGAATCAATCGCTGATACTGAAGCTGAAATAAACGGTTTTTTACGGCAACGTGGACACAAACTGCCCCTTGTTAAAGTACCACGTCTGTTAACTGATTGGGCACGCATTATTGTTCGTTACAAATTGCATCGCAATCGTGTTTCTGATGAAAAAAGCGATCCTATCGTGCGTGATTACAAACAAGTTCTGGGCTTTCTAAAAATGGTAGCTGAAGGGAAATATTCGCTTGGTATTGATGATGCTTTGCCTGTCGCAGGTGGTGTACCAAAACAGACTGGACCGGTAAGAGTATTTGATATGAACACATTACGGGATTTTGGACGATGAGTAGCGCACCATTTGATGTATCAGTCATTGCTGAAAAATTAAAAGGTTTAATGTCTGATAAAACCTTAGTTTTTGTTGGTACCAGTGCTGAATACAGCAAGCTGACTGATTTAACTTCAGTACCTACCCCTGCTGCTTACATTTTGCTTGGTAAGGAAACGCCGAATGATAAGCCAACAGGAACACGGCAGTCAGTCAGTGTTAATTTTGGTGTTGTGGTTGTTGCACGTGATATTTCAAGTCAAGCAACCAATATTCAAAATGTTAAACAGCTAGCAAACCCCGTTATAGGTGCGGTGCGTGATTTGTTGATTGGTAAAACAGTTCAGTTTATTGATGGAGTTCGTCCAGTCACATGGGTTGGTGGGCAAACGTTAGGTTTTCAAAATGGCGTTCTAGTGTGGATTGATTCATTTCAAACCCAACACTTCATCGGTAGCCGATAAATAATTTTAGGAGAAAGATATGTCAGATTTATTAATGAGTTTGCAAGGTACCATAAATCTTGCCACCCGTAATACCGCCAGTTCACCCGTTCGACCTAATGCCTTTCGGCATGTTGGTACCGCTGACTCTTGCGAGATGGAGTTAAGTGTTGAAACCGTGACACAAAATGAATCATACACAGGACAACGCTTACAAGTTGGTGAATTAACACTAGGTAAAAGTGGCACGTTAAATCTTACGTTAAAAGATTGGTCAATCGAAAACATTGCGTTGGCTCTTTATGGTGAAAAGATTACTGTTGATTCAGGTATAGCGACAGATGAAAAATTACCAGAAAACCTGATAATTGGTGATCGTATCAAGTTAACCCATCCATTTGTAGCTGATGTCGAGTTAAAAACGCCAGATGGCTCTACATTAGTATTAGGCACGGATTATGAAATTGAATCTGCTCACGCTGGATTAATCAAATTATTAACTACAACAGCATTAACTGCAACGGTAGATTATTCATACGCTAAGACTGAAAGTCTGGGCATTTTTACCCGTCAACCGCCTGAGCGTTGGTTTATGCTCGATGGTATCAATACTGATAGAGAAAATGAACATGTAATTGTGGAGCTATTCCGCGTTAAATTCAATCCAATTTCTAACTTTTCATTACTACACAATGAGGGATACGGTGAATTACCGTTAACTGCGACTGTTCTAGCTGATATGAGCCAAAGCAAGGATAGTTCACTTGGTTATTTTGGCTCATATGTTCAAAAGGCGAAATAATTATTAATACTGCGGTGATGTTTCACCGCTAACTTAATCAAGTTGTAGGTAAATAACATGGCAGAAAAAGTGACAGCAACAAAAGAAGAATCAAATGATTTAAACGCATTAATGCCGAATCGTGAAATCACGCTAGGAGGCGAAATAATTACAGTACGTGAATATTCATTTAAAGATGCACTAACAATCGGTAACGAAATTGACCAGTTTGTTGCATTAATTGTGAATGAAATGAACGGTACAAACAAAATCACTATTGAGCAAGCCGACACAATTATTATGGGTAATTTAGAGTTGGTTTATTCATTAATCAGTACCTCTATTCAAAAACCGATTTCGTTTATTGAAGCGTTGTCATATGAAGATGGTTTACAACTACTTGATTGGTGGTGGGTTGTTAATTCTCGTTTTTTTATGAACGCGGTAACTCGCAAAATCATTCGGCAAAACGCTGCAAAACAGGCAAATCAGTAAGCTGGAGTGAAGTTTTTACATTATTAATTAAAAACGGACATGATGCGCAGCAGTTACCGCATTACACGCAACGCCAATTACTGCTGTATTACGATGAATTAATTAAGTTACAAAACCGAGAACGAGCTAACCGAATTGAGGATGTTTGTGTTGGCTTTAATAGTGGTAAACAAGTTACAAAGTTTGTAAAACAGTTACGCGGAGAGCAATAATAATGGCTAATAACGATATGAATATTGCAATGAAGTTCACGGCTGACGTGAATCGTGCTAAAAAAAATATTCATGAAGTGAGTGATGAAGTTAAAGATTCAGCAAAAACCATTCAAGAAGCAAACCGCAAAAATGCTGAAAGTTTCCAAAAATTATTTAATCAACAATCTGAATCATGGAAAAGAGTTCATATTGAATCTTTGTGGGATGATTACATCAAAGAGCAAGAAAAACTTGCTAAGGCACAAGAGGCAGCGGCAAAAGTTACTAAGGCTCATCAAAAAGAGGTTGAGAAATTAAAATCTGGATTGGATCAATTATTAGCCAGCATTGATCCAGCTACTAAAGGTTTAAGCCGATTAGATGCATTAGAAAGTAAGCTACGTCAATCAAAAAAAGCGGGGATAATTGATAGTAATACGTTTGATGATTATTTATCAAAAATCAGTAATCAACGTGCCGCGTTATCAACGGTTGAAACGCTAAATGAAAGTACTAAAAAATTAGATTTAAATACCAAAGGTGCTCGTCGTAGTATCGCCAGTATGTTTAAACAATTAGCGAACGGTAATTTTGCATCAGCGGGAAATTCATTGCTAACAATTGGTAATATGACTGGGCGACTACCGCCATTATTTAGCGCTACTACTTTATCAGTGGGTGTTTTTATCGCGACTTTTTACAAAATGTCCCAAGTGATAAGTACAATAATTTCAGACCAAGAGCGATTTAATCGTGCATTAATTTCAACGGGTAATTATGCCGGTGCTACCGCAGGCGGGCTTGAGGCCATGTCTCAACGTATCGGTAAAATTAATCATAACTACAGTGAAACACGTGGTGTTATTGCTGAACTGACATCAGAGGGGAGATTATCAGCAAAATCGATTGAAAACATTGCTACAGCATCAGCATATATGGCACAAGTGACAGGAAAAAGTGCCCAAGACGCCGTTCAATCATTTAAAGGTATTGAAAATTCGGTCACTAGCTGGGCTGTTGAAAGTAATAAACAATATCACTTTTTAGATCTGGCTACTTATCAGCGTATAAGCGCGTTAGAAGAACAAGGTAGAACCGAAGAAGCTATTGCAATCGCTACAGATAAATATGCTTCAGAGATGGAAGTCAGCGCTAATAAGATGAAAGAACAGCTCAATTGGTTAGAAAAGGCATGGAAAAATTTTAAAAATGGAGTAAGCGATGTTGGGAATGGATTAAAAAAAGATATTAAATTTAGTTTAGGGTTATCAAGCCCAGAAGAAAATATTGAACGAATGGAGGGAGCTAAAAATAGAGGTTTTTATATTGTACCTGGGGCAGGATATATTCCATACAATGAAAATGACGATAAAGCATTACAAGAAAAACAGGCTCAACGAGATAAACGGCAACAAGAAGCACAAGAAAAGCATGATACTGATGTCATTAATGAAAAAGCTATCAATGCCCAAAAAGAACTTGACGAGCTTCATAAACAAAATGCAACTGATGCCGAAAAGCAAGCAAAAGCGGTTGAGGATTTACGTAAAAAATATGAAGCACTTTGGGCTGATGAAAAAGGTCATAAAGATTTGCAAGCACAGGGCGTTACTTCAAGTGACGGAAAATCATTTGCTGGTGGTCAATATGATAAAGATGTTAAAAATATTACTGATAAAGGAATCCAAGAATACAATAAAGGGATTGAAAAATCACTTAAGCTAACTACTGAATTGCAACGAGTGATGCATGAAATCAATGAAGGACAATATAAAAATGCATCACAAGCAGAGAAAGACAGAGCGATCGCATTAGCAAAACAATTAGATGCTAAAAATGCAGCCAAACATAATAAAAAAACTGATTTTTCATTAACAAATGACAAAACTAATCTAGCATTGCAACAACAATTAAATGAACTATTACTTGGCACAAAGGCTAGTGATGACACAGTTAAACAATGGTACAACAACTTATTAGCTCAATTTAAAAAAACGGGTAACAGAGAAGGTATCGACTTAATCGACCAAATTTTACCCCTGAAAAAAGCTGAAGCAAATTTAAATGAAATCACAACAAAAATTCAGCAAGCACAATCACGTCAATCAACGAAAGAACAAAGGATTCAAGCACAAGTAACAAGTGGGTTAATTACACAAGTTGAAGCGCAAAGCCAGTTAATTGATTTGCACAAGCAAACAGCGCAAGAACTTGCCAAATATTTACCTACTTTGCAAGCTATGACTGAATTACCAGGACAAGCTGGCGAAAATGCCCAAAAAGCGTTGGCAACATTACAACTACAAATTGCAGAACTAAATAAAACCACAGATGCACTTACTAATGCATTTAAAAACGGATTGCAAAGTGGCATTCAAGGTAGTTTAGATAGTTTGGCTAAAGGTACCTTTGAATTAAAAGATGCACTAAAAAATCTAGCGCAAAGTATTTTATCGTCGATGGCGCAAGTTGCGACAAAAGGTTTAGCAGATATGGCAATGAATGGACTATCAAATTTAGGTAGTTCGTTATTTGGTGCTGCCACTGATGCTGCTGCTTCAGCAGGACTGATGGAAACAGCAATTGCAACCAGTTCGGCAACTGGTGCTGGATTAATGGGTGATTCTATTTCTATGTCAGCAGGTATTGGGGCAGAAACGATTTCGGCATCAATGATTACAGCCGGAACAACAGCAGGTGAAATTATTAGTGCAGCAATGATTTCAGCATCAAGTGCTAGTGCTGGTGCAAATGCGGGCAGTTCTGCTATAGGCGCGGCAGCAGTAGCTGCTGCAACAGGTGGTTATATAACCGGAGCCGGAACATCAACGTCTGACTCGATTCCGGCAAAACTATCTAACGGTGAATATGTTGTTAAAGCTGCCTCAGTTAAAAAATATGGTGTTGACTATTTACATGCGATTAATACTGGGCGATTGCATCGTTACGCAACTGGCGGTTTAGTTTCTAATGTTAGCAGACCAACAGCACCCAATTTATATGATGAAAACTCATCATCAAAAGCAACTAACCAAGCACAATCGGCACCGGTTATTCAACAAACTTTGGTTTTAGATAGCGGTGAAATGATGAAATCAGGTATTAGTTCTGTTGCTGGTTCTCGTGCCATGATGACATGGATTCGTGCAAACTCCCAAACGCTAAAACAGGAGTTGTCATAATGAAAAAATTTTTATGGCAAGCTGCTCCCGATTGGACTAATGGCATAACAGAAATACTGGAATGGAAAACCGATATTTTACAATCGTACAGTGGTGCAGAACAACGCATTGCTAGACGGTTATCACCTCGTCGTACATTTGAGTTTTCTATTTTAATTAATGGTAGTGAGCGTTCCAAATTTGAGAATCGATTGGCGTTTGTTGGTGGTAATTCGTGGTATCTGCCTATTTATACTGATGTTACCTATTTGAATGATGATGTCAATCGTGGGGCTATAGTTCTGCAGTGCAGCACAATAGGTCGTGATTTTGTAGTTGGTAATAAAGTACTAATTAAAAGTGAGATTAACAATGTTAATCAAACAGCATTGCTTGAAGTCGCAGCGATAAGCACAGATTCAATCACATTAGTTAATCCAGTTAAATCAAATTTTTTGGCCGGTGCATGTATTTATCCTACTCGATTAGCTGTATTAACAGATGTTCCAGAATTGACTCGATATAATGATGATTTATTAAGTGCGCAAATTCGTTTTCGAATTACTGAACATAACGCATTTAGTAACAATATTTCATTTTTACCCATTTATCGCCATTTTCCTGTGTTAAATATGCATCCGGATTGGTCAGAATCGTTAAAAGGTCGATATGAGCGATTTTTATTAGAACTAGATAATGGCTCAAGTATTCCAAGTCGATTAGATACTGCAAGATTGCCCTTTTTTGTTCAGGAATTTAGATGGTTTATAACGGAACGAGTTGAGCAAATGCAATTACGACAATTGTTTTATTATCTAAATGGTTGTCAAAAAAATATTTGGGTTTCAAGTCAAGCAAGCGATTTTAATGTTCTAACTGTTGATGGTCGAGTTCTTGAAGTTGAAAACACGGGGTTTAATGAAATTGGATTAATGTTTGGTCGAAAAGATTTAGTTATCACGTTATGTAATGGCAATGAGCTATATCGTCGTATTGAACTTGTCGCTATCGTTTCTGATGAGATTGAGCGTTTATTGCTCAATGAATCAATCAATGCAAATGCTGAAGATATTTTGTCAGTCTCATTTTTAACACTGTGTAGATTAGATTCCGATTCTGTCAGCTGGGAACATGTTACTGATGCCGATGGACTAGCCAATATAACTTGTAGTTTTAGAGGAGTACGCGATGAGCTGGAATCAATTTGAGTATTCAACCAATAATGGTAAACCATTAACGCTATATGAATTTATTCGTAATGAACAAAAATATTATCGCTATACCAATGCTGACCGAAATATTGATTTTAATGGTGTGACGTGGATAAGTGAAGCAATCAGTAATACAGGACTAAGTATAGGCACGGGTAATAGTCTAGAAATTACATTGCCGTCAACATCTGATGTAGTTCGTTTATTTCGTGGAGTACCGCCGACTAAACCCGTGGTAATCAAAATGTATCAGTTACACGAAAATGACAATGAATTTAGAGTTATCTGGGTTGGAAAAATTCAAGAAGTTAAGCGTGAATCAATTGAAAAAGCAAAGTTAATTACGGCAAGTGTCGCAAGTTCGTTTGAACGAAGCGGTTTAAGATTAACTTATGGCCGTTCATGCCCCTATGCCCTTTATGACCACAATTGTCGAATTTGGCAAGATAATTACAAAGTGGCCAATATTGAAATCATTGCTCTTGATGGAGCAAATATTACTGTAAATATATCGAATATTGCATCAGGTTATTTTTCTGGTGGATATATGGAATTTTACATTGATGGGATTAAAGAGCTACGCGGATTAAAAGCGCATGTTAATAATGTGATAGGTATTTTAGGGGGAACTCAAGGTTTACATAAAGGTATGCATATTAACTTGTATCCAGGATGTGACAAAACAATCAAAACCTGCAATGAAAAATTTAATAACCATCTCAATTATGGTGGACAGCCACACATTCCGGGCATTTCACCGTTCACAATCGTCAAACTGTTTTAATTTGGAGGAATTTTATGTGGTGGGCTGTTGCTAAATTTGTTGCTGTTATTGTTGCCAGTTATGTGATTGCACGTGTTACTGCGAAACAACCAAAAAGTAATCGTCCAACCGCTGCAACCGAAGATGATTGGAATATGCCGATACCTGATGAGGGCACTCCTCAGTGTGTTTTTTTCGGTGACTGTTGGACTGCGGATTGGTTTGTACTGGGTTACGGTAACTATCGTTATAGTGCAATTCGTAAGTAAATTGGAGCATTTATTATGAAAATAACAATGGAACATATTCGTGCGGGCGGTGGTTGTGCCGGAGGATTACGTGAGTTTTTTAAACGCTATAACTTGGATTTAAATGCGTTTATTCGTGATGGATATATTGATTCAGAAATAGTTTTAAAAACAGGTGATGCGTTAGCACTACATATTGTCAATATTGCAAAAACAGGGATGAAGTCAAATGGGATCTAAAAAGAAAAAGGTTACCGTAGGATATCGTTATTCATGGGATTTATTTTGCGGGTTAGGTCGTGGTCCAATTAACTCTATTGTCGCAATTACTGCTGATAAGAAAATTGTGTGGTTGGGAAAAGAAAGTGACGCAAATAAGAATTGCACTATTTACATTAATAAGCCCAATTTATTTGGTGGAGAAGACACTGGTGGTGAAGGTGGTATTCAGGGGAACCTTGAAATAATGATGGGTGAACTAAACCAAATTCCATCAAATAGTTTAAAAAGTATTTTAAAAGGATTGATTCCGGGATTTCGTGGTGTGGTCACAACATTTTACTCCGGATTAATAAGTTGCTATAGCGCATCACCAAAACCGTGGTCATATCGAGTTCGTCGAACAACTAAAGGGTGGGATAAAAATAATGTTTGGTATCCAGAAAAATGTTTGATCTTATTGCGTGATGATTTATCTGAAATAACTGGCATTGATAGTGAAATAGAAAGCCGCATGGGACCATTGAATTCCAGAGGTCGAGGTCATTTAATAGATAAAAATAAAAGTAAAGAAGAAATTGAAAGAGAGAGAGAAGAACAAAAACGAAAAGCAGAAGAACGCCGAAGGAAAATTGCAGAGTTACGAGCAGCACTGAATAAAAATGTTCGTGATATACATGCAATGAATCCTGCACACATATTATTCGAGTGCGCAACCAATCGAGATTGGGGGCGTGGCTTAAACTGGGATGAAATTGATATTGAAAGTTTTAAAAAAGCGGCAGACACACTATTTAATGAAAAGTTTGGTTTATGTTTTCGATACAACCGACAAGACCAACTGCAAACATTTATACAGCAAATTTTAGACCATATTGGTGCTGCTCAATATGCTGATTTATCAACAGGGAAATTAACATTAAAGCTGATTCGCAACGACTATGATCCAGAAAAATTACCATTATTTAATTATGATAACGGTATTTTATCAGTACAAGATGATGATTCAGCGAGTAATGATGCTACATATAATGAAATAGTTGTTACATATAGTAATCCTGTAACACATGAAGATGGAACTGTTCGTGCTCAAAATCTAGCATCAATTCAACAAGTCGGTTTAATTAGTAATTCAGTTGAATATAAAGCAGTGCCAACACAAGAACTGGCCGCTCGCGTGGCTGAGCGAGATCTTGAAATGAATGCAGCGGGCATTACACGTTTAATCATTAAATTTGATAGACGTGGCGGCATATTAGAGCCGGCATCGTGTTTCCGTGTATCGTTGCCTGACCGTGATATTGAAAATATGATTCTCCGAGTTGGAAAAATAGAAGAACAAAGTGATGGTTCGTTATTAATAACCGGTGTGCAAGATGTTTTTAGCCTATCATCTACATCGTATAGTGCATCACAACAAGCTAACCGATGGGTAGCTCCGGATAACTCAATTCATGCTGTTAATGATGTGCAACTAATCGAATTACCATATGCGGTATTGGTATCAACATTAAGTGCGGCAGATCTAGACTATGTTAATCCATCCTCTGGTTACATAGGTGTAATGGCATCAGCCCCCACTCCCGCATCAATTAATTATATTTTACAATCTCAGGCTACCGGAGCTGAATTTGTTACACAAACTCAAGGAGATTGGACTCCATGTGCAACACTAATAAATGATATCGAAAAGTTAACAACAAAATTTGAAATTGAATCTGATTATCAGCCAAAAGTTGGTGAAGGTATATTAATTAATGACGAATTCATGCGCATCGATTCAGTTGATATTAAAAATAATACAATTATTGTAGGTCGTGGTTGCCTAGATTCATTACCGAGAGCGCATAAAGCTGGCTCTAATATTTGGTTTTACATGAACAATATTGAAACTGATGATATTGATTATTTATCAAGTGAAAAAGTTGATGTAAAACTCTTAACGCAGACAAGCGCTGGCACTCTAAATGAAGGTATAGCGCCAATTAAGAGTGTTTGTATGCAGCATCGTCAAATTCGTCCATATTTGCCGGGCAATATTAGAATCAACAATATGTTATATCCTGATTCAATTAAAACTGCTGAAAATTACGTTTTGAGTTTTGCACATCGTGACAGAGTATTACAAATTGATAGATTGATTGACTGCTTATCTAGCAATATTGGACCTGAAAATAATACAACATATCAAATTGAAATTTCTGATTCGTATACAAAAGCAGTACTTTGGCAAATTAATACAACTAATACATTAATTCAATTACCGTATTCATCGACGGACGATAATATCAATGATGATATTCATATTCTAACGTTATATACAATTCGTGACGGTTATGAATCACTAAACAAATTCACAGTAAAACTGCCAAAAGGACGGGTAATGACTGATGTCTCGGAGGTTGATAATGCAGAGTGAATATTATTACGGACAAGGTAAAGTATATTTAGCTCCATACATTACTGGTAATACTCAATGGCGTTGGATTGGTGATGTATCATCACTAAAACTAAACTTTGAATTTGAAGAACAATACAGTAAACGCAGTATTGGTGGTCGTCTGGTAAATCATCAGCGTTTTATAACATTCACTGGCGGAAATATTACAGCAACATGGTTTGAGCGTTCTGTTGAAAATCTATCATTAATTTTAGGTGGTAAGCACATAAATGGCGGCCAAAGTTGGCAACGAGAAAAGTTCAATGGCATCGCATCAGGAATGAATGTTTCATTGAGGCATCAGAACATTAGAGATATCTATATTCAAAATCTAACTGAAAACATCGATTTTATTGTTAATTATGAATTCGGTTCAGTTCAATTCATTACAACTCCATCTAAACAACCGTTCATTGTTGAATACGATTATTCGGCTGGCTCAGGAATTGGTATTTTAAATAGTGAACCTATTGAGTTAATGATGCGTTATGAAGGCATTAATCTAGCAAATGAAAACGATAAAGTATTTGTCGAATTTTATCGACTATCACTAGATCCAATTGAAGCCATTACATTAATTGATGACAAATCAGAATTTTCCAATATTGAAACTGTATTGCAACTATTACCCGATTTAACCAAATCACCCAAATCTGATTTTGGGCTATTTGGGCGTTTTTATAAACCAACTGAATTTAAAACTATTTATTGCAATGATGAAATTATTGCAAATGACGATTACTACGCAGCGTATTGAGGATGTATAAACTATGAATAAACAAAATGCAACTACTGAAGCGTTAAATAATGAGCAAGATTATGCTCCAGAAAATCCTGAATGGGGAAAAGTACGGCTCATCATGCGAGATGATACGGTGGGTGGTGGGTTAAATGGTAATTTAAACAAACCCATTATTGACCTAGCAAAACGCATGGCGTACATCAAGAAACAAAATGAAGATATCACAGAACAAGCAAAAACTGGATTTATACTATTATCTTCATTTGAAGATGGGGCAAAACTCACATTAGCGAATGAAGTACTTTTATATAAATCAGACGGGCAATATTATCGATGGACAGGTGATCTGCCTAAAATAATTGTAGCTAATAGCACACCAGAAAGCTCTGGAGGAATTGGGGGTGGTAGGTGGGTTTTGGTTGGTGATTCATCGTTAAGAAGTGAATTATCTGGTTCAGATGGTAGCGCTCGTATTGGTTATAAAGGCTCTACAGTGCAAGCAGAGTTGGATAGTAATGGTTTACTAGATTATTATATTTCTCAGATGGCAGCGGGTCAAACAGTAAAAATCGCATGTTATGGCGATTCGACAACAGATGGAAATACGACAACAGGCTGGATTAGAAATGTA
>NZ_LZHJ01000003.1:0-2620 GCF_001690815.1 Gilliamella sp. GillExp13
CCCGCCGTGTGTCTCCCATGATTCAACTTGTCAGTATTCGGAGTTTGCATCGGGTTGGTAAGCCGGGATGGCCCCCTAGCCGAAACAGTGCTCTACCCCCAACAGTCATTCATGAGGCGCTACCTAAATAGCTTTCGGGGAGAACCAGCTATCTCCCGGTTTGATTGGCCTTTCACCCCCAGCCACAGGTCATCCGCTAATTTTTCAACATTAGTCGGTTCGGTCCTCCAGTTAGTGTTAACCAACCTTCAACCTGCCCATGGCTAGATCACCGGGTTTCGGGTCTATACCCTGCAACTTAACGCACAGTTAATACTCGGTTTCCCTTCGGCTCCCCTATTCGGTTAACCTCGCTACAGAATATAAGTCGCTGACCCATTATACAAAAGGTACGCAGTCACTATTACCCAACGGTAACAGCTCCCACTGATTGTACGTACACGGTTTCAGGGTCTATTTCACTCCCCTCCCGGGGTTCTTTTCGCCTTTCCCTCACGGTACTGGTTCACTATCGGTCAATCAGGAGTATTTAGCCTTGGAGGATGGTCCCCCCTTCTTCAGACAGGATATCACGTGTCCCGCCCTACTCTATAAGCTTCCACATAACGCACCTTCGTGTACGGGACTTTCACCCTCTATCGTGCGACTTTCCAGACGCTTCCACTAATACTTTATGCTACCCGCTTGGGCTACTCCCCTTTCGCTCGCCGCTACTTAGGGAATCTCGGTTGATTTCTTTTCCTCGGGGTACTTAGATGTTTCAGTTCTCCCGGTTCGCCTCATCTAACTATGGATTCATTAGATGATAGTGTAGTTACCCACACTGGGTTTCCCCATTCGGACATCGACGGCTATTACGCTTTTTATCAGCTTACCGTCGCTTTTCGCAGATTAACACGTCCTTCTTCGCCTCTGATTGCCTAGGCATCCACCGTGTACGCTTAATTTCTTAACCTTACAACTCACAGTTGTCTTGGTTTAAATTACGCTTTCTTCTCTTTCTTACTTATTCTATTTTTATTTATAGATTGTTCAATCAAAGTTCAATAAACTTTAACTAAACCTATAATTAAAAGTCTTTCGTAAAAACGAGAACTCGTTTCTTTCAGCTTGTTCCTAATTGTTAAAGAGCTTTATCTTTTTATTCACTTAACCACTAAATCAAGTAAATACAAACATAATTTTTTAGAAAAATAATTTCATCACATTTTATGGCGTCCCCTAGGGGATTCGAACCCCTGTTACCGCCGTGAAAGGGCGATGTCCTAGGCCTCTAGACGAAGGGGACTTAATTACTTCTCTTCTAAACAAACAATTTGTGTGAACACTTACGAGCACTTCGTAAGGAGGTGATCCAACCGCAGGTTCCCCTACGGTTACCTTGTTACGACTTCACCCCAGTCATGAACCACACCGTGGTAAACGCCCTCCCGAAGGTTAAGCTATCTACTTCTGGTGCAACCCACTCCCATGGTGTGACGGGCGGTGTGTACAAGGCCCGGGAACGTATTCACCGTGACATTCTGATTCACGATTACTAGCGATTCCGACTTCATGGAGTCGAGTTGCAGACTCCAATCCGGACTTAGACGTACTTTGTGAGGTCCGCTTACTCTCGCGAGGTCGCCTCCCTTTGTATACGCCATTGTAGCACGTGTGTAGCCCTGGTCGTAAGGGCCATGATGACTTGACGTCGTCCCCACCTTCCTCCGCTTTATCAACGGCAGTCTCCTTTGAGTTCCCGACCTAATCGATGGCAACAAAGGATAAGGGTTGCGCTCGTTGCGGGACTTAACCCAACATTTCACAACACGAGCTGACGACAGCCATGCAGCACCTGTCTCACAGTTCCCGAAGGCACTCTCGTATCTCTACAAGATTCTGTGGATGTCAAGACCAGGTAAGGTTCTTCGCGTTGCATCGAATTAAACCACATGCTCCACCGCTTGTGCGGGCCCCCGTCAATTCATTTGAGTTTTAACCTTGCGGCCGTACTCCCCAGGCGGTCGATTTATCGCGTTAGCTTCGGAGCCCATCACTCTAGGCAACAAACTCCAAATCGACATCGTTTACAGCGTGGACTACCAGGGTATCTAATCCTGTTTGCTCCCCACGCTTTCGCATCTCAGCGTCAGTATCTGTCCAGAAGGCCGCCTTCGCCACCGGTATTCCTCCACATCTCTACGCATTTCACCGCTACACGTGGAATTCTACCTTCCTCTACAATACTCTAGTTAACCAGTTTTAAGTGCAATTCCTAGGTTGAGCCCAGGGCTTTCACACCTAACTTAATTATCCGCCTACATGCCCTTTACGCCCAGTCATTCCGATTAACGCTCGCACCCTCCGTATTACCGCGGCTGCTGGCACGGAGTTAGCCGGTGCTTCTTCTGTGATTAACGTCAATTAATAAACCTATTAGATTCATCACCTTCCTCATCACCGAAAGTACTTTACAACCCGAAGGCCTTCTTCATACACGCGGCATGGCTGCATCAGGGTTCCCCCCATTGTGCAATATTCCCCACTGCTGCCTCCCGTAGGAGTCTGGACCGTGTCTCAGTTCCAGTGTGGCTGGTCATCCTCTCAGACCAGCTAGAGATCGTCGCCTTGGTGAGCC
>NZ_LZHJ01000004.1:0-14492 GCF_001690815.1 Gilliamella sp. GillExp13
CATGCAAGCTATGAGTCAAATTCCAATGAACTTACAGACGATTGAGTTGTTTCATTCTGATAGAGGAAAAGAGTTTGATAATCATTTGATTGATGAATGTTTAACAGCATTTGGAATTAAACGGTCTTTAAGTCGCAAAGGCTGCCCCTATGATAACGCAATTGCAGAAAGCACATTCAAAGCAGTGAAAACAGAATTTGTGTCAAATACTATTTTTGATTCACTGGCGCAACTTAAATTGGAATTTAATCACTATGTGGATTGGTTTAATTATAATCGACTTCATTCAACATTAAATTACCAGTCGCCGATTGAATACAAAAGAAATCGATGACCTTATCTTTTTGGTACTAAAAAGTGTGGACATACCAATACATCCGCAATACAGGTTTAAACAATCCGCTATCACTAACGCAGTTTGGCACATCGCTTAATTATGCAATGAAAGAAAACGGTAAAGACTACATGCGTAAAAGAGCAAATAAAGGGATGAGAACCAACGTAGAGCTTAATATCAATACGAGTCAAGACTGGCTACCTAAAGCCGAAGAGCCTAACTAGTGGCTCAAATTGAGCTACTAAAATATAAAATAGAGACCGCCCTAATTGGCGGTTTTTTATTGAGTGAATACCTAAAGTGTACACTTGTGAATAGTAAATCATTAAGTGTTCACCTCTCAAACCCTTTTAGAATAAGGCTTCAAGCAAGTAGTGAACACCGTGAACACTTTTTTATAAAATTTTATTTTTATGGGGGGAGGTATAAAAATCTAAACCATAATTAATGGACACCGCTCACCTAGATAAATTTTTACACCGTCAAAATTCTAAAACCAATTTTTAACCTTTCAATTTGGCAAGATTAAAATACCTAATATTGGGGGTCAGTTTTTATTTTGGGGGTACAAATGGGGGTACGGCAAATAGAAGAAACAAACACAATGCTTTATGAAAAATGATTTAAACAGTGCTTTTCAAGTCCCGCCCACGCACCAAATCAATAATCAGCAACATTCTTTTAAACCCTACAAAGCACATCAAACACAGTAATAACAAGACTTAAAGTCTATTTTATTGCCATTAAGTATCAGTAAGGTACATTCACAACCACACTTTTTAGATATATACTTAAGTATATGAATACTATATGCTTAAAATTATTATGGTAAGAAAAGCAGCCTTGATAATAGATATCCGAATAAAAGCCATCAATTCATGAAATAAGGAATATTCATTATTTATAGCGATAATCCGCCTACCTTGCTGTAGACGGAGTAAGGGAAAATATTCATTTAAAATAAATATATTAGTTTTTAAATGAATGAATTGGAGCAGGAATTCTTCCACCTCGATTAATAAAATCACATGAACTAAATTTGTTTACTGACATAACGGGAGCATGGCCGAGTAAGCCACCAAATTCAATGTTATCTCCTACGTTTAAGCCCACTGCTGGAATAATTCGCACAGCTGTTGTTTTGTTGTTAATCACCCCTATTGCAGCCTCATCTGCAATGATCGCCGAAATAGTTTCAGCTGGCGTATCACCTGGAATTGCAATCATATCCAGTCCAACAGAACAAACACAGGTCATTGCTTCTAGTTTTTCAAGATTAAGTGCACCGTTATTTACAGCATCAATCATACCTGCATCTTCCGAAACAGGGATAAATGCACCGCTTAATCCGCCAACATGACCACAAGCCATTACTCCACCTTTTTTAACCGCATCGTTTAGCATAGCTAGTGCTGCAGTTGTACCGTGTGTACCAACTGCTTCTAATCCCATTTCTTCTAAAATGTGTGCAACCGAATCACCAATTGCTGGGGTTGGAGCTAACGATAAATCGACAATACCAAATTTAACGCCTAAACGTTCAGAAGCTTCTTTACCGACCAGTTGCCCCATACGAGTAATTTTAAATGCAGTTTTTTTGATAGTCTCAGCTACAACATCAAATGGCTGACCTTTGACTTTTTCAAGTGCTCGCTTAACTACACCAGGACCACTGACACCAATGTTAATGACGCAATCAGCTTCACCTACGCCATGAAAGGCACCTGCCATAAATGGATTATCTTCAACAGCATTAGCAAACACTACTAACTTAGCGCAGGCCATGCTACTATTATCAGCTGTTAATTGCGCGGCTTCTTTGATGACATTTCCCATTTGCTTTACTGCATCCATGTTGATCCCAGTTTGTGTAGAGCCAACATTTACCGAAGAGCAAACTCGTTCAGTTTGTGCAAGTGCTTGTGGAATTGATTTAATTAAAATTTCATCACCTTTATGGTAACCTTTTTGTACCAGTGCTGAAAATCCACCAATAAAGTTAACATTAACTGCTTTGGCCGCTTCATCCAAAGTTTTAGCAAACGCTACATAATCTTTATCATCACTAGCACCGGCAATTAAAGATATTGGCGTAACAGAAATACGTTTATTGATTATTGGAATACCAAATTCTGAAGTAATCTGATCACCTACTTTAACAAGATCTTTTGCCAGACGTGTAATTTTGTTATAAATCTTTTGGCGTGCTTTTTCACCATCACTATCTATACAATCAAGAAGAGAAATACCCATGGTTATTGTGCGGATATCAAGTTTTTCTTCCTCAATCATTTTAATGGTTTCGAGGATCTGTTTTGTTTCCATTAGTATTATCCTTTTATTAAAATATAGAATTAATATTATAAACGATGCATAGCATCAAAAATTTCTTCTCTTTGAAGATTGACTTTAACTTTTAGATTTTGACCTGTTTGCATCAACACAGTTTTTACTTCATCAAATGATACATTAATTTTAGATAGGTCAAGTAACATAATCATCGTAAAATACTCATCCATGATAGTTTGGCTGACATCTAAAATATTAATATTTAATTCATATAACTTTTGGCTAATACCAGCAATAATACCTGTTTGATCTTTACCAATTACCGTTAAAATGGTTTTCATAACACTCTCCCGCACAAAAAATAGACAATTAAATAATATTTATTGAGCTAACTATAATAGCATCTTCAAAAATTATCGAAATAGGAGTAGATTGTTTTTTTCAGTAAAAATATCAACACAAGAACTAAAAAGAGCAACTTATGGTAAATTTCTCAAAATCCACAAAATTGGATCATGTTTGTTACGATATCCGTGGTCCAATTCTAGAGCATGCAAAACGACTGGAAGAAGAAGGTCAAACTATCCTGAAACTCAATATTGGAAACCCAGCGCCGTTCGGTTTTGCTGCGCCTGACGAATTATTAATTGATGTGATTAGAAACTTACCTTCCTCACAAGGATATTCCGATTCTAAAGGCCTTTATTCTGCTCGTAAAGCAATCATGCAGTATTATCAAGCTCGCGGAATTAATAGTTTAGATGTTGAAGATATTTACATCGGTAATGGTGTATCAGAATTAATCGTTCAATCCATGCAGGCCTTACTAAATAGTGGAGATGAAATACTCGTACCTATGCCTGATTACCCATTATGGACAGCAGCTATTAGTTTGTCTGGAGGTAGCGCTGTGCACTATCTTTGCGATGAAGAATCAAATTGGTCACCTGATATTGAAGATATTAAACGGAAAATAACTCCAAACACTAAAGGAATAGTAATTATTAATCCTAACAACCCAACAGGTGCTGTTTATAGTAAAGAAGTATTACTTGAGATCGCTGAAATCGCTCGTCAAAATAATCTAATCATCTTCGCTGATGAAATTTACGATAAGATTTTATACGATGATGCCGTGCATTATTCAGTTGCCGCGTTAGCACCCGATTTATTTGTTATTACTATGTGTGGCTTATCAAAAACTTATCGAGTTGCTGGTTTTAGGCAAGGCTGGATGGCGCTTTGTGGCCCCAAAAACCATGTAAAAGGCTATATTGAAGGCTTAAATATGCTAGCTTCAATGCGTTTATGTGCCAATGTGCCATTACAACATGCTATTCAAGGAGCGCTAGGAGGGTACCAAAGCATCAATGAATTTATTGTTCCTGGAGGTCGCTTATATGATCAGTGTATGTTAGCATGGCGTTTACTTAATGAAATCCCAGGGGTTTCATGTACTAAACCACAAGGTGCCTTGTATCTATTTCCAAAATTAGATCAGAAAAAATTCAACATCCATAACGATCAAAAATTAGTATTAGACTTTTTGTTACAAGAAAAAGTATTACTTGTACAAGGAACCGGCTTTAATTGGCATAAACCTGATCACGTTAGAATTGTTGCTTTGCCTCACTCTGGCCAACTTGAAGATGCTATTGGAAGATTTGCCCATTTTCTATCTTCCTATAAGCAATAAATCACTTATTCATTAATCCCCAGCCTCCGCTGGGGAAATTTCAATCGTCCAGTCAAAAATAGATTTATAAAACCACATTTAATATTGTCTTTTTATTGTTTTAAAACACGGCTTATCTTCCTGTTTGAAACTTGACTTCTGTACTCCATACCATTACTAATAATAAGGTTATTATAATCCAATAAGGCAAATTATTAGATTGCTTTTTAACGTGTCCAAAATTAGTCCAGTCAATAGGAGGGGGTAGCAAATTTCTATAACTCTACACGTTTAAAACCACCCAACCTCCTTTTTATGCAAAACCGCGAATTGAAATAATTTTTTTGACTGCTATTACTAAATGGGGAATCATAAATAGCTATAGTTGCGTAACTCAAACCAATGTAATAAACCTGCTGGCTTTTTAGCAGATTGCAAATGTAATACCTGCATGGTGGAAATCACCATAAAGCATTTAGCCTTTTAATTCCGCCCTGGATCAACCTAAAAATCACCCTAAACTAACATTATGATTAATAATTATTTTATTTTAATAGAAAAATAACGCTATCTAAATATATTTATATTTCAATTGGTTAATTACAGGATCAAGATTATTTTAATAATGTGTATAGTAGTGAACAGTAGTGAATACTAGTGAACACCAAAAAATATATATAATAAGTATATAATATATTGATATATATAAATTAATATTAGATTGGTGAATAGTAGTGAACACTTTATATTAAAAGTTTAAGATTATGGGGAGGTAAGTATAAAAACAACCTAATCATTGGCATAGGTAAAGGATGACATTTGAAAAAGCACCCCTCAGATATGAGGAGTGGTTTAATATGAAGTTATTGAAGTGAGTAACTCAAATTTGAGTTACGGTTTTATCGTAACCCAAATATGGGGCACGGTATGAATAGCGCGATATGGTTAATGATTAACTAGCTTTAAATTGCGGTTACCTGATAGTGAGACATTTCCTTGGCTTGCTTGCTCGACAAAGTCACCCCACCAGTCAAGCATAATACGCTTTTGATGTTCATATTCTGCTTTGTTGTAGGCTCGCCTTACTGCGTTTTTATCTACATGCGATAACGCGCTTTCAATGACATCATAATTAAAGCCTTGTTCGTTTAAAGCGGTACTAGCTAAAGCTCTTAATCCATGCGCAACTAACTTATCTTTGTATCCCATGCGCTTTATTGCCATGTTAGCGGTTTGGCTACTCATTGGCTTGTTATAAGGCGGTCTTGCTGTTGGGAAAACAAACTCACTTTTATGATTAATAGATTTCATTATCTCAAGTATTTTTATTGCTTGCGGTGATAAAGGTATATTGTGTGGTCTATCCATTTTCATGCGTTCGGCAGGAATACTCCATAATTTTTTATCTAGATTAATTTCTTCCCACTTAGCCCCAACGGCTTCACTTGGTCGCGTTAATGTTAATAACTGCCATTCAATCACGCATCTAGTTTGTAATTCAATCTTTGCCATAGCTAAAGCTTGCATGAACTGCGGTAACTCAGTAGGGGGAATAGTTGGCTGATTTTTTACTTTCGGGCTATTAAATACGTCGGTGATTTTGGCTAGAGGGTTATTATCGATAATTCCCATATTGACAGCATAATACATTATTTCATTAATTCGCCGGCAAACTCTTTTTACTGTTTCGTATTTATTATTGTTATTTAATGGTTGTAATGCGTTAATCGCTTTGATAGCTGTTACTTGGTTTATTGGAATATCTTTTATATAAGGGAAAACATGATTTTCTAATGAACGCCAAGCCTTTTTGAGCGTTTGTTCTTCTAAACCTTGTTCTGTTTTGAATTTGAACCATTTCTCAGCCATAGCGTAAAAGGTATTATTACAAGCTTCTTGCTTACGTTGTTCTTGTTCCGCTTTGTGATGTTGTGGATCTATCCCTTGCTTTATTAATTCTCGCGCTTCATCTCGTTGTTTTCGCGCTTGTTGTAGCGATGTTTCTGGGTATTTACCGAAAGATAATAATGTCTCTTTATGTGATATTGGCTTTTTATATTTAAATCGCCATAATTTAACCCCTGTCGGTTTAACTAACAAAAAAAGACCTCCACCATCAAAATACTTTTTATCCTTACTAGTGGCTTTTAATGCTTTTATTTGTGTGTCAGTTAAGGGAGTAGTTTTTACAGCCATTTTTCACCTTTGGGGGTACGCAATAATAGGGTATTTAATTATACCCCCAAATATACCCCCCATTATTTTTGGTTGTAAATGTACCTTACTGATACTTAATGGGCAATAAAATAGACTTTAAGGCTTGTTATTACTGGGTTTGGTGTACTTTGTAGGGTTTAAAAGAATGTTACTGTTTATTGATTTGGTGCCGTGGGCGGGACTTGAACCCGCATGCTCTTAGAGCACTACCCCCTCAAGATAGCGTGTCTACCAATTTCACCACCACGGCGCCGTTGTTATTCAGGTATATCTGAAGTTGAATTTTGCTGTACAGGTTGAGTAATTGGAGCTGTTGCAGGTGCGGTATTACCTTCATTCAGCTGTGTTGTTACTGGTACAGTATCTTCAATATTCTCAAATTCACTAGATGAAGCTATTCGTGGTTTGCTACCTAAATTTGAAAGTAAAATGCTTATTACAAAAAACAAAATACCTAATAAAGTGGTAGCACGAGTCAAAAAATTTCCACTACCTGAAGAGCCAAATAAAGTCGCTGATGCGCCAGAACCAAAAGATGAACCCATGTCAGCACCTTTACCTCGTTGTATTAAAACTAATGCAACTATTACGATCGCAATAACTAGATAGCTTATAATTAAAAATTCGTACATTTCAACCTGTCAACTTTATATGTTATATAACAGAATCTATTGGTGCGAAATATTAGCGAAAGACAGACCAACAAGCAAGTAAAATTTCATAAATTGTTAGTCTGTTTAAAAAAATTTTTTAGTCAATCAGAGATTGTTAATGTCTAAACTAAAATAAGCGCCATGATTATTGACTGCATTAATTTCTTTTAGTTTAAATAAAGTAATTATTCTTTACATACAGCGTGTAATTTTTGTTCTTTCCCCCATACTTCAACTTGCCCAATCCAAGCGTCAATAGCATATCGGTTAGAACGTCCTGGGTATTGATTTGTTAGTGGAAACTCATCAGATGAAAAAAACCATTGTTCTCCTGTGAACCAATTGGACTTAGGGTAATTTGGGAAAGTTGTCATTCCCCATTCACTTAATACCCCTTGGTTGATTGTTCGTGTAAACAGATCCCGAGTTAGTGGTACTATTTTCCATGAATCTGAAGCATTAGGAGAATTTGACATTTCAGCTCGAGTAGGTATGTTTGCTTCGCCATGACATACTTGCGTTGCTTGTTCATATGTGTATACTCCATGTTTTGGTTGGATTGAATGTGTAACTATGTATTATGCTATTATCTGATTTAAATTTTGCTGATACCGTTACTGCGCCATTAGGTTTATGGTTGAGATAAACCATGCCATCATTATCTACTGTCACACTACCTACCGGTGTTGTATTCACAGAATAATCCCAATCTGTTTGGGCACCAGTCATAATTAATTGAAACTGAGCACCAGAAAACCCTGTTGTTGGAAACTTCGGATAGGCAGATGCATAAAATCCATTGAGAGGGTCAAAAACATTATGATCGTAACCTCCACCACAAATCGAATCTCTATATTCAGTACCAATTTTATTCCAGCCTTTATATCCTCGGTTCGGATCAATGAAAGAGTCTTCTACATTACCATAACCTACAAGTACACAATCTGTTTTACCATTTTGTGTAAAATGATAAGGACTTCCCCAAGTTTGATTATTATTGACTATCATTTGATTAGGTTTTGCAAAACAGATCGTCGAATCAGTATTAATTTGATAAATTTTGGTTAAATTATATAATTCGCTGTCTTTAGGAACACCATATTCAGAATGGACTTGTATATCAGAAAGAGTAATAACTAATTTAAGCGGCATCTGAAACCCACTGCCACAACCAATTACCTTTCCATATTGAGATTTTGAAATTTCTTGTCCTGCATTATCAAACCATTTAAAGGTAATTGCACCAATAGAAAAAGCTCCTTTATCGGAAGTCTTACCTCTGTCTCCATCTTCATCATAGTAATTCAGAGTGGGAGAAAATTTAAAATCAGTTGGTGTTTTGATGATAAAGTCATTTAATGTAAGGTTTTTATCAAACGATTTAGGGATATTTTTTAATTGTTCACTATAAAAAGTATCTTTAACGGTAAAACCTAAATTATTTTCAGAAGAAGCCGAAATAAAAAGAGGCGCATTTCCCATAATTGTTCCTGCCGTTGTTGCCGATAGGGTAGCTGAAAATGGAAGTAGAAAAAAATAAATAAATAAATAAAATAATTGAATACAAGATTTCTTTGAAAAGTGTTATTTTTAGTTGCTTATAAATTTTTTCCATCCTAAATTATTCCCATTGATTTATTTTATTGTTTTAAAAATTTTGAATTGTTAGAGAATTGTTGATCTATTGTATTAATCATAAGCCTCTTTTACCTTTTTAGTCACATCATACAACATGCTAACATAGCAATAACGGTATTAATTTCTTTCTATTTAAACGTAAAATATTGTTATCAACTTTCGTAAGTTTATTCTTATTGAAAGAACCAATACATCTAAATAATATATATTTTATAAACCTCTATTAGACTAATAAGATCTGCAATTCCAATAAGTAAGAATTTAATTCTACACAATTACATTCTCTATTATCAAGTTTAACCATTTTAACTCATTAAATTATTTTTGGATAAAATTTAATCATTATTATTAGAAATATATTATGCCTTATCATATCGTTTATAACAATCAGTTGTTATCTTGTTAATCGTTATAAACAATCAATTTAGTCGATATAGAGGATACTTGTGATATACACAATATGAAGATGATTACGGTTTTGCCATGTGGAATCAGCTAACTCAGATAAAACATTTTTAACTAGTTTCCTTTTGAAGGTTAATACCATAGCCATTAATTTCGTTATTACAATTATTGATAACTAACTTCATAATATTGTTATGATGTAAAGTAGTAGAGAAAACAAAATCTATAAACTTCAAAATACTAAGATTATTGCACGAAATTAACGTTCCATAACGTTTAAGTAACGCTCTATGATAATTTTTTGGCTTATTTAGTGTCAAACATAATGTGTCTATAAGTATTACAAGTTAGTTGTGATAATCAATGGTACGTTTCTATCTAAAAAAACGGTATAATATCGCCATTTGTATTATGACAAATTGTATTTATGAAATTTATTGTTAAGCTCTTTCCCGAAATTACCATCAAAAGTGATTCTGTTCGTTTACGATTTATTAAAATACTAACAAGTAACATTCGTAATATTTTAAAGCATCATATTGAAGATGTTGCGGTTATTCGTCATTGGGATTTTATTGAAGTTCGTCCAAAAGTTGAAAATAGTGAAGCTAAGATACTTGAGTTATTAACGCGGATCCCCGGTATACATCATATTTTAGCCGTTGATGAAATCACTTTTGTTGATATGCATGATATTTTTGAAAAAGCATTGGATTATTATGCTCCATTAATTGAAAACAAAACGTTTTGTGTACGCGTGAAGCGTCGAGGTAAACATGAATTTACTTCAATTGATGTTGAACGTTATGTTGGTGGTGGACTTAATCAACATGTGTCTTCGGCTAAGGTTAAATTAACTCATCCAGAAATCACCGTTCATCTTGAAATCGACAAAGACAAGTTACTACTGGTAAAAGGTCGACATGCTGGCATTGGCGGTTTTCCAACTGGTACACAAGAAGATGTTCTTTCGCTTATATCGGGTGGTTTTGATTCTGGCGTATCAAGTTATATGCTAATGCGACGCGGAAGCCGAGTGCATTATTGTTTCTTTAATCTTGGTGGAAAAACTCACGAAATTGGCGTTAAACAAATGGCCCATTACCTATGGGAGCGTTTTGGTAGCTCACATAAAGTGCGTTTTATTGCTATTGATTTTTCGGATGTTGTTGGTGAGATTCTTGAAAAAATTGATGATGGGCAAATGGGAGTTATTCTAAAACGGATGATGATTCGTGCGGCATCAAAAATTGCGCAACGTTATAAAGTGGAAGCTCTCGTTACTGGAGAAGCATTGGGGCAAGTATCAAGCCAAACACTTACCAATTTACGTTTAATTGATAATGCTAGTGATACATTAATTTTACGTCCTTTAATCACACACGATAAAGAAACCATTATCAATATTGCGCGTCAAATTGGTACTGAAGATATAGCTAAAACAATGCCAGAATTTTGTGGCGTAATATCTAAAAGCCCAACGGTTAAAGCCGTGAAAGAAAAAATTGAAGCAGAAGAAATGAATTTTGATTTCACTATTTTGGATAAAGCAGTTGCCGAGGCTGAAAATATTGATATTCGTGAAATAGCAAAACAAACTGATACCAAAATTGCTCATGTTGAAACTGTCACAACTCTGAGTACCAATCACGTGGTTATTGATATTCGATCTTTAGAAGATCAGGAAGATAACCCTCTTATATTAAGTGATATTGAAGTTAAGCATATTCCATTTTATAAGTTAGCAACGCAATTTGGGAATTTAGATCAATCGAAGCAATATTTACTATATTGCGATCGTGGAGTCATGAGTAAGTTGCAAGCGCTTTATTTAATTGACCAAGGCTATAATAATGTAAAAATATTTTCTATATAAAAATTAACAATAATTTACTATATTGTTCGTGATTTTTACATATATAGTAAATTTTTGGATAAAACTATATTTGGTATAAAAATTAATATCAAGAATGAATGAAATAAAGAGGATTGTAATGAGCAGTAAATTACTTGTAGTTGATGATGATCCAGAAATTACTTTATTATTACGAGAACTTCTTGAGTTAGAAGGATTTCTTGTTGAAACAGCGAATAATGGTATTCAAGCTTTAGAAAAGTTTGATAGTACGATAGATCTTATTTTACTTGATATTATGATGCCTGAAATGAATGGACTTAAATTCTTATCTCAACTTAGAGGTAAATTTACGGTACCTGTTATTTTTTTAACGGCTAAAGATAATGAATATGATAAAGTTATTGGGCTTGAGCTTGGTGCTGATGATTACATTCTAAAACCATTTAATGATAGAGAGCTTATTGCCCGAATCAATGCACTTTTGCGTAGAGCGCATTGGGATAATGTAGCAAACGATGAAGCTGAACAACCAATTAAATATACAATTGATAAACTTAATGTAAATCGAAAACAGGGATCTGCTTTTTTTGATAACAAGTATATAGATTTAACGGGTACTGAGTTTCAAGTGTTGCTTACCTTTCTAGAAAATTCGGGAAAGATAATTACACGCGAAAAACTAAGCGAATTTGTTTTGGGTAAAGATTTAACTCCATTTGCTCGCTCAATTGATGTACATGTATCTAGATTACGGAAAAAACTACCGCCTAGGAGTGATGGTTTACCATGGATTAAAACATTACGTTCAAAAGGTTACTTATTTGTAATTGATCGAAATGACGATTTGTTATATGAATAACTTTATAATTAATATCAGATAATATGGTATGTGGCTTTTTGATAAACTAACAATAAGAATTTTCACAATATTTTTATTAACCATAGCTTTTTTTCTAATGTTAATAATGGTTTTGCCGAGTCTTGATGCTCGAAACCTAACCTACTTAGCAAACAAAGATAAAGAAGCTGGTAATATGCTTGCGCATCAGATTGAAAATGATCTTATTAATGTACCAAAAGATAGTTTTCGGTGGTGGATGCGTTTTATTGTTGTTATGGATAGTCATCAAAAACCAGGTCAATTTTTATTTATTGTTACCCCTAATGAACAAATCATTACCGCTGAAACAAAAAATATTGATTTAATCAAAAACTTTAGTGAAAAATCCCATGATGTCAAAGATCCTGCAAAAAAAATTTATGATTCTCAAGAAATTATAGGACCTTTTCTCATTCATTATGCTAATGCTGAATATCAATTATATGTTCTACAACAAACTACAGATATTCAATCTCAATTAGTCAACTTTATATTTGATCATCCTCTTTTACTATTAACTTTGACCATGCTAGCAAGTTCTCCTTTTTTACTATGGCTATCTTGGAGTATTGCAAAACCTGCTCGAGGGCTAAAAAAAGCAGCAGATCAGGTTGCGAAAGGAAATTTACAAGAGTGGCCTGAGCTAGAACAAACGGGATCATCTGAATATAAAGCGACGGGTGCTAGTTTTAACCATATGTTAAGAGAGCTTAAACGGATGCAAGAAGTACAGCAGCGTTTGTTTTCAGATATTTCTCATGAATTACGCACTCCCTTGACTCGTTTGCAACTTACCACATCTCTATTGCGACGCAAACAAGGTGAAAGCAGTGAAGTTATACGTATTAATAATGAAGCGATAAAATTAGATTCTATGATTGGTGATTTATTGTCATTGGCAAGGCAACAATATGACAATAATGAAATTCGTGAATTTAATAAAATTAATATTCTATTTAAACAGGTGCTTGATAATGCCGCTTTTGAAGCAGAACAAATAGGCAAAAAGTTAACCGTGACAAATTTTCCAACCAACCATACCATATTATGCTATCCAATTGCTTTATGTAGCGCACTTGAAAATGTTATACGCAATGCATTTCGCTATTCGAATAAACAGATCGATATCAATTTTGTAGCACAACAACAAAAGCTAACAATTACAATTGATGATGATGGCCCAGGGGTTGCTGAAAGTGAACTAGAACAAATTTTTAGACCTTTTTATCGTACAAGCGAGGCTCGAGATCGGGAATCTGGCGGAACGGGATTAGGGCTCGCTATTGTAGCTAACGCTATCATACGTGATCACGGTACTGTAAAAGCAGAAAAAAGTCATCTTGGTGGTCTTAGAATTGTGATAATATTGCCAATTCATAAACATCAATAAATAATAAATGAGAAAAGTTGTGTCAAATTCAGCCTTAAACATCGTTTTATTTGAACCCGAAATTCCTGCTAATACAGGAAATATTATCCGTCTTTGTGCTAACACTGGTTTCAATTTACATATTATTGAACCTATGGGTTTTTTCTGGGATGACAAAAAATTAAGACGAGCTGGGCTTGATTATCAAGAATTTGTTGATGTAAAACGCTATAAAAATCTCAACCATTTTTTAGATGCCAATCAAATAGACCTATCAACACAAGTTTATGCTTTAACCACAAAAGGACAAAAACCACACAGTGAAGTCGATTACCAGCAAAATGACTTCTTAATGTTTGGGCCAGAAACCCGAGGCTTACCAAAAAACATACTTGATGCACTACCACAAGAGAAAAAGATCCGCATTCCCATGCTCGCCACTAGCCGTAGTATGAATTTATCTAATTCTGTTGCCGTTGTGGTTTATGAATCATGGCGTCAGTTAAATTATATGGGTGCAAAATAAAATTCAATATCTATTGAACACACGCCCAAGAAAACGGCATAAGTTTAAAAGCCCTGCCGATTTTTATTCTAAGGAGTTAAGAAGAATTGCACTTCATGGTGTAATCTAGGTTCAATAAAAATAAAAATTAAATAAAATCAATTGTCTACCCGGAAGATTTAGTGGGGTGAATACATCTTATAACATGGTAAGGTTTATATGTTCATTTTCATGACGCTTAGAATGTGCCAATAACTAAGTGAGGTTAGTGTGTCAAACGGGAATATTTGCAAGTTTGTGCTTTGTATGGAACACAAATTTGAACATCAAGGCAAAGTTAAGATAGCTTTGTCGAGGTGAGAGCCATGGGGGATGAGGATATAAATTGAGCACATTTTGCAGCTAAAGCGTCGGTTGTTAGGTAACTCACTAATTCCTTGGTTTAGAAGTTATCACCAATATTTATTATTTCCACAAAAGTTAAGACTTACAAAACCTAACACCATATGCTAATTAAAAAATTGCATAAAAAAAACTAGTCAAGTTTTTTTAAAATGGTTATACTTTAACTCTCTAAAGGAATAGATTATTAAACAATCAAACAAACATAAAAATTAAAGTAAATAATTGATTTACTTGACATTTGAGCTGTAATTCATTATCATT
>NZ_LZHJ01000005.1:0-15989 GCF_001690815.1 Gilliamella sp. GillExp13
GCTATTGAGTATTATTTAAACACCACCGTGTACTTTGCGGAGCCTTATAAAAGCTGGCAAAGAGGCACAAATGAAAACACCAATGGCTTAATACGTCAGTTTATACCTAAGTCAGCGGCCATTTCATTAGTTGACGACAAACAGATAAAGAAAATACAATATCTATTGAACACACGCCCAAGAAAACGGCATAAGTTTAAAAGCCCTGCCGATTTTTATTCTAAGGAGCTAAGAAGAATTGCACTTCATGGTGTAATCTAGGAACAATCAAATAAAAACCCCAATAAAATCAATCTCTTTCCTAACCGATTTTTTTAGATATAAGCTTGTTGTGGTATAAGGTTTTGCTTTCAATATAAAATTAGAATCGCAAAATCACATCTTTAGTTGTTAATAGTTGATTTAATAACTGGGTATTAATGACTTTACTCGGGATGTTTCTACTTATTTGAATTAAGCTTCTTGATTTCAGTGAGGATTCACAGACATATACATCATCAATATCATAAAGTTCAAGCATGTTTAATGTCGCAATATAATCTCGCATTAAAATGTGATCAGGTTGTTGATTTGGTAATAAATGAAAGACACCATCATCGACAAAAAAAACAGAAACATAATTAATAGCTGATGTGGCTAATGCGATATCAAGTGCTTCTCGACCTTTGGCATTTCCATGAGGTGGTGAGCTGATAATAATTGCTAGTTTTTTCATTTCAGTCTTAATTTAAAATTGAATGGTTCGATCGGTTGTTGCGATTGATTCGCTAAGCTCACCAAGACCAGTTAATTGAAAATGATTAGCTAGATTATTTTCGATAATACCGCGTCTCTGCGCAGCTGCAACACAAATAGTTAACGTTAAGGTGTGTATTTTTGCTAATTCTTGCCATGCTGAAACTAAATCAAACTCATCGCTAGCAGGATCTGTATAGCTATTGCCATTATAAACACCATCGGCATAAAAAAAGATGTTTTTAATCTGATGAGGAGTATTAGACAGTAAAGCTTGAGCAAACTGGTATGCGCAATAAGCAGATTGGGTCCCATAAGCAGGACCCATAACAACAAGAGTATAACTCAATGAATCAATCAAGTTAGTTAGCTTGTTGTTCTTGATTTTGAGCTGGCTCTTGATTTTTATCATTTTTATCCCCATCAATGCCAAGCAATTCAACTTCAAAGATTAAAGTTGATGCAGGTTGGATTCCAGCTTTACCTTCTTGACCAGGAAGACTTTGGTCACCATAAGCTAAATCAGGTGGTACAACAAGTTTGATTTTTCCGCCAATTCCGATCAATTGAATTCCTTCTGTCCAACCTTTGATAACAGCATTTAGTGGAAATGTTGCGGGTTCACCTCGATCATAAGAACTATCGAATTTACGTCCGTCAGTTAAAGTTCCTGTATAATGAACAATAACTGTATCTTGAGCTGTTGGATGACGATCAGAACCTTCTTGAATGATTTGATAAAGTAACCCTGATTTTGTTTGTTTTACTCCATCTTGTTTAGCAAATTCTGCACGGAATTTCTCACCAGATGCTGTATTTTCAGTTTTTTCTTTTTCAAAACGCTCTTTGCTTTCTTTTTGGATTCTTTTACCAAATTCATCTAAGATGGTTTTCACTTCATCTTTTGAAAGTTGAGAGGCATCGCGGAAAGTTTCATTAAAGCCACTGATTAAATATTCTTGGTCAGGTTTAATTTCATTTTGTTCTAAATTTGACTTCATGTATGTTGCAAATGATGAACCTAATGCATATGCTTCTTTTTGTGCATTAGTTGAAATTGTTACTTTATTTGATGAATTTTTCTCATCACAACCAGCTAATGTTAATACAATTACGCTGCTTACTAACGTCATTTTAATCAATGATTTCATTCTACTTCTCCAGATTATAAACTTTTTGGGTAATTATCTTAGTTATTATATCTGATTTGATATAAGATAATAAGGGTTTACAAATCATTTATTTTATAAATTTATAGTAATCCATTGATAATATATTAAGGAAAGCATCTTTTGCAATTTAAATCATCCTTGAGTGAAAGTGGTATCCTCAGTTATAATGTTAAAAATTTATAGTAATAATGTATAAGGATAGCTATTTTGACTACCGAACTTAATACCCTTGATGTTGAAGAAATCATCAGCCTGTTACCTCATCGTTATCCGTTTTTAATGGTTGATAGAGTTCTTAGTTACGAGAAAGGTAAAACACTAAAAGCGATAAAAAATGTTACTGTGAATGAGCCATTTTTTCAGGGGCACTTTCCAAATAAACCCATTTTCCCTGGTGTTTTGATTTTAGAAGCAATGGCTCAAGCGACTGGGATATTGGCTTTCAAAAGTATTGAAGAGCTATCACCAGGTCAACTTTATTATTTTGCTTCCATTGATAAAGCACGTTTTAAACGCCCTGTAGTGCCAGGAGATCAGCTTATGCTCGATGTTGAATATATTAAAGAACGTCGTGGTATTGCATTATTCCATGGTGTTGCAACTGTCGATGGTAAGTTAGTTTGTGAAGCTGAAATGATGTGTGCCCGTAAATAATCGTTTTTTAGCATTTCCCCAAAAAACAGTATTAAGGAATAATTATGGCAATGGAGATACATCCAAGCTCAGTGATTGAAAAGGGAGCAAAAATTGGCGATAACGTCAGAATTGGTCCGTTTTGCTTTATTGGTGAGAATGTTGAAATTGGTGACGGTACTTTTTTAAAATCACACGTTGTTATCAATGGTCACACAAAAATTGGTAAAGATAACCAAATCTATCAATTTGTTTCGATTGGTGAGGTAAACCAAGATTTAAAATATCGTGGAGAGCCAACACGCACTGAAATTGGCGATCGTAATATGATTCGTGAAAGCGTAACTATTCACCGTGGCACTGTTCAAGGTGGTGAATTAACGCGAATTGGTAGTGATAATTTATTGATGATTAATGCACATATTGCTCACGATTGTCATATTGGTGATCATTGTATTTTAGCAAATAATGCCACTTTAGGTGGGCATGTTCAATTAGATGATTATGTAATTATTGGCGGAATGACTGCCGTTCATCAATTTTGTGTGATCGGATCACATGTTATGGTTGGTGGTTGTTCAGGTGTTGCTCAGGATGTTCCGCCTTATGTTATTGCCCAAGGTAATCATGCAACACCTCATGGCGTAAATTATGAAGGCTTAAAACGTAGAGGGTTTAGCAAAGATGCTTTGCAGGCGATTCGCAATAGTTATAAAATCCTTTATCGAAATGGCTTAACGTTTGAAGAGGCAAAAGTTGAAATTGAAACCATTGCCAAACAACACTCTGAAATCCAATTGTTTATTGACTTTTTTGCCCGTTCAACGCGTGGCATCATCCGTTAATGGCTAATGAAACACTAGTCATTGCATTAGTCGCTGGAGAAGCCTCGGGCGATATTCTTGGCGCAGGATTGATTTGTGCGCTAAAAAATTACCATTCTAATATTGAATTTGTAGGTATAGCGGGTCCGAAAATGCAAGCCGAAGGCTGTAAAGCTTGGTACGAAATGGATGAATTATCGGTCATGGGAATTGTTGAAGTATTGGGGCGATTACGCCGTATTTTATCTATTCGCCGAGATATCACTAAACGCCTAGTTAAACTCAAGCCCGATATATTTATTGGTGTTGATGCTCCCGATTTTAATCTTTCCCTAGAAGGAAAATTAAAGCAAGCTGGCATTAAAACAATTCATTATGTTAGTCCATCTGTTTGGGCTTGGAAGCAAAAACGCGTTTTCAAAATTAAGCGTAATACTAATCTTATTTTAGCCTTTTTACCTTTTGAAAAAGTCTTTTATGATAAGTTTGATGTTCCTTGTCGCTTTATTGGGCATAAGATGGCGGATGATATTCCTTTAAATCCAGATCAAACAGCTATGCGTCAACAATTAGGTGTTCCCTTAAATAGCCTTTGTTTATCATTATTACCGGGTAGCCGTCATGCTGAAGTGACATTATTATCAGCACCTTTTTTAAAAGCAGCAAAGCTATTACGAGAGCGTTATCCTAATATACATATTCTAGTACCTTTAGTTAATGCTAAAAGACAAAAAGAATTTGAACAAATCAAAGCTCAAGTTGCACCAGAACTTAAAATACAGTTACTACATGGTCAAGCCCGTGAAGCGATGATTGCGAGTAATGCAGCAATCTTAGCATCGGGGACTGTGGCATTAGAATGTATGTTAGCTAAGTGCCCAATGGTAGTTGGGTACAAAATGAAAGCATTAACTTTTTGGTTAGCTAAAAAATTAATTAAAACGCCTTATGTGTCTTTACCTAATATTTTAGCCGGTAAAGAGATTGTACCTGAATTGTTGCAACAAGATTGCACACCAGAAAATATTGCCAATCGTATTATCCCTTTTTTAGAGGGAGATAATTCAGAACTAAAACAGACATTTTTATCTTTGCATAATCAAATTCGTTGTAATGCTGATGAACAAGCTGCTAAAGCTGTACTTGATGTATTAAAGGAGCCACATTGTTAGAGTTTACCTATCCAGATGTCACTTTAATTGCAGGTGTTGACGAAGTTGGGCGAGGTCCACTTTGTGGCGATGTTGTTACCGCTGCAGTTATTTTAGATCCTAACAAGCCCATTAAAGGCTTAACTGATTCTAAAAAACTAACCGAAAAAAAACGAGAACATCTATTTGATATTATCAAACAAGATGCTTTAGCTTGGAGTGTTGCAAGAGCATCTGTGGACGAAATTGATAAATTAAATATATTACATGCTTCCATGCTTGCTATGCAGCGAGCTGTATCTAAATTACCTATTAACCCCAATTTTGTATTAGTTGACGGTAATCGTTGCCCCGATTTTGGTATACAAACACAAGCTGTAGTTAAAGGCGATTTATTAGTGCCAGAAATCAGTGCTGCGTCTATTTTAGCTAAAGTTACACGCGATCGTGAAATGGTTGAGCTTGATAAATTATATCCACAGTATGGACTTGCTAAACACAAAGGTTATCCAACTAAAGCGCATTTAGCTGCAATAAAGGAACATGGTATTAATCATTTATACCGTAAAAGTTTTGGACCAGTTAAGAGTTTAACATTATTTTAATTCACGATTGTTTATCAACCGTTGTCAGCAATGGTGAGTTAAAAATAGAAACTGGTAAAATGACCATTTCTTGATAAGGAATTTTGTTTCCATAACATTTTTTCAATTTCTTCTTCACGGCAGACGATGAAAGATTAAAATCTTTGATAGTTTGTAATTGGCCAATTTTCAATTTAAGTGCCTTATCATAAATTATTTTCCAAACTACTTGTTTTTATTTAGCAATTTCGCTATTAGGGTCTGTTGAACTTTTGTGTTCATATATTAATCAATAATACATTGGTAGCCACATAAGTATAAATACCAGCAATAACATGCAGGCATAATTGCTTTCTAATTTATCATATCTTTTTGAAATTGAACGATACTGCTTAATTCAGTCAAACGCATTTTCAATTAAATGGCGATATTTATACAGATATCAATCCATGCTATTAACAGAAAGGTGGATTTTAGTTGAGTTTCCTCCATAGCTTTTTCCTATCTGTTCTTAATGCTGAGTTGCTGCATTTTGAGCTATGTTGATGCGCTCGTATAATAGAATCATCGAGGAAAGCCCATTCGAGATTAGCTATACTTAATAATTTTTTGATAATATATTAATATGCCTTTTCTAGACCATAAATTAAAACGTCTATAGACTGTATTCCATTAACCAAATATAGTTGATTAATCTCGCCAAGGAATACCCGTTCTCATTCGGAACAGTATTCCTTCAAATGTCATTATGCCATTTAAAAAATTACCATCAAAGATAAACCCCCATTCATTATTACTCGTTAAGGGCTATCTTACTTATAAAATTGATACTAGAATAGCAACTAGATTTATTAATAACGATCAGCGATAATCTTAACCCAATCTTACTAATAATTAGTGTTGTTATGTTTACCATTTATCATTCAAATCAAGTCGATTTACTCAAAACATTATTAAGTGAATTGATGCGCAGGCAACCATTAGAGGATGTATTTATACCTGATGTTGTTATGGTGCAAAGTCAAGGCATGGCACAATGGTTGCAAATTGCGTTAGCGGATGAACTTGGTATCATGGCTAATGTTGATTTTCTTTTTCCAACTCAGTTTATTTGGCAACTTTATCAAGTATTGTTACCAGAAGCGCCAATTGAAAATTACTTTAATGTTGAATCAATGAGTTGGCGTTTGTATTATTTGTTGCCTCAAGTTATTAAACAACCTGAGTTTAGCGCGCTTAAACATTATCTTGATATTGATAAGCAAGATAAAAAACGGTATCAGCTTGCAACGCGTATTGCACGATTATTTGACCAATATTTAGTTTACCGTCCAGATTGGCTAGCAAAATGGGAGGCAAACCAGACTGTTGCCGAATTGAAGCATCATTCTGATGAAACGTGGCAAGCGGAGTTGTGGCGAAAACTAATATCAATTAGCCAACCTTATCATCGCGCTAATATTTATCAACAAATGCTTGAAATGTTATTAAATAATAACTTTGAACGTTCACGTTTAGATGCATTACCTAACCGTATTTTTATTTTTGGTATTACTTCTCTTCCTCCTATTTATCTTTCGCTACTTTCAGCACTTGGGCAACATATTGATGTCCATTTAATGTTTAATAATCCGTGTAAATGGTATTGGGGCGATATTGCTGAAAAACAGTTGTCAGATATATTAAATACACCCGATAAAATACCCAATCCTCTGTTAACCTCATGGGGAAAACTTGGGCGAGATAATCTATTTTTGTTACAAGAATTTAATAATAAGCAAGATATTGAGGCGTTTGCCGATCAGGATCGTTCTTGTCTATTACATGCTATTCAGCAAGATATTTTAGAACTGTATCAAACCGATTTTGATAATAAAACTTTTGCCGTAACAGATAAGTCGATTTCGTTTCATGCCTGCCATAGTGAACAACGTGAAGTTGAGGTATTGTATGACTACCTGCTATCGGTTTTTGATGCAGATCCTACGCTGGAGTTGCGCGATTGCATAGTTATGGTATCAGATATTGATAAGTATGTTCCTTATATTCGAGCTGTCTTTGGTAATGCTGTTGAAAAGCGCTATTTACCTTTTACTATTTCAGATCAAAAAGCACGAAATATCGATCCTATCGTTCAAGGCTTTTTTGCCATTTTAAATTTTCCGAATAGTCGATTTACAGCAGAAGAACTATTTTATTTACTTGAAATCCCTGCTATTGCCGAAAAATTTGCTATTAACGAATCTCAATTAACCTTGTTGCGAACTTGGATTGTTGAGTCAGGCATTCGTTTTGGACTTGATAGTGCACATAGTTGGTTATTTGGGCTTGAGCGGTTATTACTCGGTTACACAATGAACAGTGAACAAGGCGGTTGGCAACAAATATTACCTTATGATGGTGCAACAGGTTTAGATGCTGAATTAATAGGTCAATTAGCCGAATTTATTAAAGTTGTAAGTAAGTGGTTTGCTATCTTAAATGAAGAAAAACCGCTAATTAATTGGCAACCTTGTTGCCTTGAATTAATCAATGACTTTTTTATAAGTAATGTTCAACGTGAATCCATTTTATTGATGATCGAAGAAGAATGGCAAGAACTGATTAATAGTGGATTATCGGCTTGTTATACAGATAATATTTCTATCACTATTCTACATGATGCTATGCAATCACGCTTAGAGAAAAATCATTTAGCGCATCGTTTTTTAGTTGGTAAGATAAATTTTTGTACCATGATGCCTATGCGTTCTATTCCATTTAAAGTTGTTTGTTTACTTGGTATGAATGACGGCGATTATCCAAGAACATCTCTTCCACTTGATTTTGATTTAATCGCACAACATCCAAGACGAGGGGATCGTAGCCGTCGAACAGATGATCGTTACCTTTTTTTAGAAGCAATTTTATCTGCGCAAAAACAGTTGTATATCAGTTATATTGGTCGCGATATGAAAGATAATAGTGAACGTTACCCTTCTATACTTGTTGATGAGTTTTGGGAATATATTGGCCAATATTATGGCAAGGCTAAAAATAATACAGATGGCACTACAAATATCACTACAACAAATAGCTTAGATTTTTTACGTGTAAACCATACACGCACACCGTTTAACCCCCAAAATTTTTTACAAGAACCCAAAAGCTATGCCGATGAGTGGTTACCTGCAGCATTGCAACAAGGTGAAAGTCAGTTATTTATTAGTGAAATACCAATTATTAGTATAGATAATATTAATCTTGATGAATTAAAACGATTTTACCAGCACTCTATTAGGCTATTTTTACAAAAACGGTTTAATTTTTATATAAATTATCTGGATGATACCTTACCAGATGCCGAAAACTTTAATCTTGATAGCTTAAAGCGCTATCAATTAAACTTACAGATTTTAAATGAATTAATTGCCAATAGATCGCAACAATCAGATGATTTCTATCAACGATTAGCGTTAACAGGTGACTTACCAGATGGTGCGTTTGGTGAAATTATTTATGATAATCAACTTGAATCTCTGCAACCTTTGGCCAATAAAGTTGACCAAAAACGTTTAGTCATGACAACGCAAGAAGTTAATTTAACCATTTCATCTAATGATCAACATTACCAATTACAAGGTTGGTTAACTCACATTCAAGACGATGGTATATTGACATGGCGACCGTCAAAGCTTTCGATTCGCGATGGTATTTCGTTGTGGATTGATCATTTGATTTATTGCATTTTAAATCCTGATAAAATTGATAGTCAAAGTCGTATGTATGGTCGGGACGATAATGAATGGCAATTTTCACATTTAAATGCAGATCTGGCCTTAACTATATTAACTAATTTAGTTGAAGGCTATTTGCAGGGTATCAATGAACCATTATTAATGCCATTAAAAAGTTCGTGGAGTTGGTTAATTACAGCTTATGATAAAAAAACAGGTCAGATTATCGCTAGTGAAAGAGCTATCAGTCAACTTTTAAATTCATGGCAAGGCGGATTTAACCAATCCGCCGAGTGTGACAGTTATTATACTCGTCTTTATCCTGAGTTAACCGATACACTGATTGAACAAATTACATTTACCGCTGAACGATTTTTATTGCCAATTTTATTACATCAAACAACGGCAGAATAAGAGGCATTATGTTTATTGATACACATTGTCATTTTGATTTTCCACCTTTTAGTGATTTTCTTGCTGATTCAATAAATAAGATTCGCCAAGCGAATATTGTTGGATTAATTATACCCGCAGTTAGTGCTAACTATTTTGATGCTGTTTTACAACTTACGAATAATTACCATGAACTTTATGCCGCTTTGGGGTTACATCCTATTTATCAACATACTATGGCTGATTTAGAACTATTAACCAATATTGTTAAAACAAAACCTAAAAAATTAGTTGCCATTGGTGAAATCGGGCTCGATCGCTACAATTTAAGTATCGATTGGCAACAACAATTATTATTTTTTAGGTCACAATTAACAATTGCCAAACAGTTTGATTTACCCGTTTTAATACATTCACGCAAAGCGCACGATGTTATGTACCGTGAATTACACAAGGCCAACTTATCTTGTTGTGGCGTAATACATGGTTTTTCAGGTAGTTATCAACAAGCCATGCAATTTGTTAAGCTGGGTTATTATATTGGTGTAGGTGGCGTAATTAGTTATGAACGTGCGAATAAAACTCGCAATACAATTGCTCAATTACCACTTAGCAGCCTAGTACTTGAAACAGATGCGCCCGACATGCCATTAAGTGGGCGTCAAGGTCAAGCAAATCGCCCTGAATATATCACTGAGGTTTTTAAAATATTGACACAATTACGCACTGAATCACCAGAACACATACTTAACACAATTTTAACAAATACCTTGACGCTATTTAGTGGAATCAATAGAATAAAAATTTAACAAGCAACTAAAATAAATTTACTATTATTATGAAGTTATTTTAGTAAACCAACGGCAGTAGGTTTATATGGCTAGACAATTGAATCAACTATTTGCTCAATCTATTTCCTCCCTCACCCGATTATTTCCTTTGTGGGCAGTTTTGTGTGCGGTTATGGCCTATTTTTCTCCTGATACTTTTACACCTATACGTCCCTATACATCACAATTACTCATGTTTGTGATGTTCACCATGGGAGTTACATTAAGTATTGATGATTTTAAACGTGTAGTCACCAAACCTAAAGCGGTGGTTATTTGTACTTTGTTACATTATATTGTTATGCCGTTAACTGCTCTAATTTTATCAAAACTGTTTACAATGAGACCAGAACTATTGGTTGGCATGGTGTTAGTTGGAAGCGTAGCTAGCGGAACAGCATCAAATGTGATGATTTATCTTGCCAAAGGTGATGTTGCATTGTCTGTTACAATTTCATCTGTTTCGACACTTGTGGGGGTAGTTATAACACCACTGATAACACTACTATTAGTTGGAACAACAGTTGAAGTCCCTGTTTGGGGAATGCTTGTACATATTGTACAGATTGTACTAATACCGATTATATTAGGATTAATTGTTCACCATTTCTTAAATGCTATTGTTAAAAAATGTGAGCAATTTTTACCACTTTTATCAATGATTTGTATTTTATTAATTATTTGTATTGTAGTAGCAGGTAGCCATACTCAAATTGGCCAAGTGGGGGGCACTGTTATTTTTGCAGTTGTGATTCATAATGCGTTAGGATTGCTTGGTGGTTACTGGGGAGGACGTTTATTTGGTTTTGATGAATCAACCTGCAGAACCATGTCACTTGAAGTAGGAATGCAAAACTCTGCCCTTGCAGCTACTTTAGGCACCACCTACTTTTCAGCTTTATCAGCTCTACCTGCTGCAGTATTTTCTGTTTGGCACAATATTTCAGGTTCATTACTGGCTGGTTATTGGCAAGGTAAACCAGTAAAGAATAAGAAAAAATCCAATCATTAACAAATAATATTGTAAAATAGCATTCATCAGCTCTCTTTCTTAATCAACTCTAAGTAAGAGAGCTTAATTTTCTGAGCTTATATCCAACCGCTCCACTAGCATTTAAATTAATTTTAGGCCAAATTAAAATGAATAGCGAATTACAGTTACCACCGTTTGTCTATCGTATATTACCGTGGATTGCGGCGTTTGCATTCTTTATGCAATCACTTGATACCTCGATATTAAATACAGCCCTCCCCACTATGGCTAACAACCTCAATGAGTCCCCATTAAATATGCAATCAGCCGTGATAAGTTATGCTTTGACCCTTGCATTATTTATTCCTGTTAGTGGTTTTTTATCAGATAAATTTGGCACTAGAAATATTTTTGTCATGGCCGTTTCACTATTCACACTGGGTTCATTACTTTGCGCTTTATCTAATTCATTAATTTTTTTAGATATATCACGAGTGATCCAAGGTGTTGGTGGCTCGATGATGGTGCCTATATCACGTTTAGTATTGATAAAATCTTTTAAGCGTAGTGATTTTTTAGCTGCGTTAAATACAGCCACGATTCCTGGATTAATTGGTCCCGTTTTAGGACCAGTATTGGGAGGATATCTAGTTGATATGGTAAGTTGGCACTGGGTGTTTTTTATTAATTTACCCATTGGTATTTTAGGTATAATAATTAGTTGGAAATACATGCCTAACTTAAAAGGCCAACACATGCCTTTTGATCTATTAGGCTTTATATTTATTGTTATTAGCTTTATTAGCGCCACTTTGAGTGTAGAGATTTTAAACCAAAATCAGACATATTATTGTCCATTACTACTTGCGACAATTAGTCTACTTTTTTTATTTATTTATCGTGAATATGCAAAAAAGAAACAAACTCCATTATTCCCACTATCGCTATTTAAAATCCGTACGTTCAAAATAGGAATTATCGGAAATTTAATTTGCCGATTAGGTATATCAGGAGTGCCTTTTCTTATTCCACTATTATTACAAGTGGGATTTGGTTATTCAGCTATTTTTGCCGGCATTATGTTGATGCCAATGGCCATTGCTTCAATTTGTACTCGAATCTTTATTCCACGTATTTTAGCACGTTTAGGTTACCGTTTCGTACTAGTTACTAATACAATTTTAGCTGGCATAATGATTATTTTAATGTCCGTATTAAATTTATCGACACCACTTATTCTTATCAGTTTATTGCTATTTTGTATCGGTGGAATCAACTCCATGCAATACACGGCCATGAATAGCATAACCTTAGCTAATCTAGAAAACGACAATACAAGTAGTGGCAATAGCTTAATGGCAGTAAATCAACAATTAGCAATTAGTTTTGGTACCGGATTGGGTGCTGTTTTATTACGCTTAATTAGCACCACAACAAGTACTATTCACTCATTTCAGTTAACATTTGTTATACTTGGTATGATTACCGTTTTATCAAGCATTATTTTTGCACAATTAAAAAAAGAAGACGGACAAAATCTAACCAATCATCAGCAAGAAATAAGGAGATAAATCTATGTTCCAGTACCAAATCATCCCAGTTACAGCTTTCCAAGAAAATTGTAGCATCATTTGGTGCGATCAAACCATGGAAGGTGCATTTATTGATCCCGGAGGTGAACCCGAACTGCTTATAAAAGCGGTTGAAAAGCTAGGCGTTAATATTAAGCAGATTTTATTAACCCATGGACATTTGGATCATATCGGTGCTGCAACTATATTGGCTAAACATTATGATGTGAAGATTATTGGACCAAGCCAAGAAGATGAATTTCTATTAACAAGTTTACCACAACAAAGTACACAATTCGGTTTTCCTTATACTGATAGCTTTTTGCCTGATCGTTGGTTAAAAGAAGGTGAGCAGATTCAAGTTGGTAATATTAGCCTTGATGTACTTTTTTGCCCGGGTCACACTCCGGGACATATTGTTTTTATTAACCATTTGGATAAGCTGGCTTTTGTCGGCGATGTATTATTTAAAAGTAGTATAGGAAGAACTGATTTTCCACGAGGCAACCACGCCGATTTAATTTCATCAATCACTAATAAATTATTACCACTTGGGGATGACTTTATTTTTGTACCAGGCCACGGACCTATGTCTAGTTTTGGTCATGAACGAGTTAGTAATCCTTACTTAGTTTAAGTAACAAATTATTTTAATTATAACACTCTTTATTTTAGAGTGTTATAAAAATATCCTATATCCCACTCCAATGCAAACAAATTAAAAACAAAAAAGTTTACAATAACAATAATCGCGCTATTATAGTTCTACTATTCATATAAAAGGTAGAAAATAATGAAACTTCAACCGACTTCGTATTATCCAACATTTATCACTACACTTGTAAATTTATCTTCTTGGCAACGTAAATTATTAACCACAACAAGTGCAGCATTACTTTTAGGATTAGCCGCTAACATTAGTATTCCAACTTACCCTGTTCCATTTACATTACAATCATTGGCTGTATTGTTAATTGGTGCTTTTTTAGGTCGTAAACTAGGTGCATTAGCAATAATCCAATACCTTATTTTAGGTGCAATTGGGTTACCGCTATTAGCCAATGGTAGTGGTGGAATTATGGCGTTAGCATCACCATCTTCAGGTTACTTATATGGCTATGTATTTAGTGCCTATTTAGCAGGGTTTGCAGCAGAAAGAGGTTATGATCGTCACTTTATTTTAGGTTTAATTGCATTCGCTTGTGCGCATCAATTGTTATTTGTATTTGGCGTTGTCTATTTAATGGGCTATTTACACATCACGCTAATTGATGCTTTAAAAGTGGGTTATCTGCCATTTGTTGGTGTGGATGCGCTTAAATTTATTATTGCAACTTGTGTAATGTTTTCGCTATGGCGCTATCGTGCTAAAAAACAATAATATCCAATGTGGAGATATTATCTTCCAAAGCCTAAAAAAAAATAATGCTTTTAATGGCGCTGTAAGCCTTTCAGGTGCATTGTCAAAGATAGATGAAATAACCAAAAGTATTAATCATGTTGGTTTATATATTGGAAATAATACCGTTATTGAAGCAACGCAAAACTATGGCGTGATTGAACAATCGTTTACTAATTTTATTTGTGCAGCTAAGCACAATATCATTGGTAGAATCCATGATTTAGTTGTTATTCAAAATGCATTAAGACGGGTAAAGAAATGCTTGGGTTCACCTTACAATCACAGCTTTCATCCCAATGCAGATGGGTTTTATTGCAGTGAACTAATTACTTATGCCTTTAAAACTGAGCAAGGTAATGATTATTTCGCATTATATCCAATGAATTTTAAAGATTTAGCGACAAATGAGATTTTATCTTATTGGGTTGATTATTATCGCGATCTAAATCAGATTATTCCACAACATGAACTAGGATCGCACCCACAGCAATTACTTAGACAACGCCATTTATTCAAGACAATCCTAACACTTTAATGATAATAAAAGGAGGAAATTTTACACAAAAAAACATTTAAAATAATTTAACTATTGACATAGCGCCATTAAATCTATAATATGCGCGCTACATTTCGGTTCCTCCATAGTTCAGTCGGTAGAACGGCGGACTGTTAATCCGTATGTCACAGGTTCAAGTCCTGTTGGAGGAGCCAACTTTCATATTTATCTTTCCCTGTTGTTTCATATTTTAAGTGATTTCTTTTTACCTGTTTTTTATCGTGTTAGTTCAAAATTCTGTATTGCAATTGCAAATAAATTATTCATAATAACTCAAAAATAAATTTATATCCTTTGATATAAATTTTATCAAATCATAATGTTAATAATGATATTTATAGACAAGGAGGAGTTATTAATGCATATACATTTTATTATTCATGAGGATTTTGAAGCGCCCGGAGCTTATGAACAATGGGCGATAAATAATCATCACACTATAACTTATTCTCGCGTTTACCTTAATGAACCACTTCCTAATAGCATTGATGATATCGACTTTCTTATTGTTATGGGCGGTCCACAGTCACCATCAACGACCAAACAAGAATGTGCTCATTTTGATTCTAAAGCAGAACAAGCCATTATTTTATCAGCAATAAAAGCAGAGAAAGTAGTCATTGGTGTATGTCTTGGTTCACAATTAATCGGCGAAGCTCTAGGGGCAAGTTATAGCAACAGCCCAGAAAAAGAAATTGGCAAATTCCCTATTATGTTAACTCAAATCGGTAAAACAAATCCTTTGTTTACTGATTTTGGTAGTACATTAGAAGTCGGTCATTGGCACAATGATATGCCAGGTTTAAAAAGATGCTCAAATTATTGCGTATAGTGAAGGGTGTCCTCGTCAAATCATTGCATACAGTAAATTTGTTTATGGTTTCCAATGCCATATGGAGTTAACACCTGAAGTAGTCGAATTATTAATTACCCATTCACAAAAGGAACTTAGCCAAGCAGAAAAATACCGCTTTGTCGATACACCTGATAAGCTTCGCTCTCATGATTACACTGAAATGAATCAAAAACTTTTCACTTTTCTCGACAAGTTAAGCCAACGCTATCTGTCACCTTTAGAAAAATAACTTGTAAATGCCCCAAACTTAGTACACAAATCACGTAGAAAATTAAGCTGCTTGTTTTAGTGTTTTATACTCAATCGGTGTCATGTTATTTAATGCCTCATGCGGTCTTTCGGTGTTATAAATCGTTAGCCATTCTTTGGTTATTCTCCTTGCTTGTGCTAAGTTGTTAAAAAGATATAAATCAAGTACTTCAGTACGATAGGTACGATTAAATCGTTCAATATAACCATTTTGATAAGGGCTACCGGCTTTATATAATCAATGGCTATATCATGTGATTTAGCCCAGTTTATAAAGGTTTTTCCTGTAAATTCTGGCCCATTATCGACCCGTATTTTTAATGGATATCCATGATATTCGGCCA
>NZ_LZHJ01000006.1:0-2358 GCF_001690815.1 Gilliamella sp. GillExp13
GACGCCGAATAGGTCGAATCATGGCGAAAAATGGCTGGGTTTCGAAATACACCTGTAAAAAATATTGTATTCATACAGAAAAAAGCAATGAATCGCCGGTGGGGAATGAACTGAATCGAGAATTTAATATAGGTCAACCACGAAAGATATTGGTGACCGATTTAACCTATGTAAGGGTTAAACAACGTTGGCACTACCTTTGTGTAATTGTTGATATCAGTAATCGAGAAATAGTGGGGCGAAGTGCTGGCAGGCATAAAACAGCGGCACTGGTCATGCAAGCTATGAGTCAAATTCCAATGAACTTACAGACGATTGAGTTGTTTCATTCTGATAGAGGAAAAGAGTTTGATAATCATTTGATTGATGAATGTTTAACAGCATTTGGAATTAAACGGTCCTTAAGTCGCAAAGGCTGCCCCTATGATAACGCAATTGCAGAAAGCACATTCAAAGCAGTGAAAAGAGAATTTGTGTCAAATACTATTTTTGATTCACTGGCGCAACTTAAATTGGAATTTAATCACTATGTGGATTGGTTTAATTATAATCGACTTCATTCAACATTAAATTACCAGTCGCCGATTGAATACAAAAGAAATCGATGACCTTATCTTTTTGGTACTAAAAAGTGTGGACATACCAAAACATCGTTTATTAAACAATCAACAGGAAATAATCCCAATTTATTGCTTAAAGGAAGTAGATTAGTACGTAATGATTTTGGCGTGATAAATTATGGAGGGCCATGTCCTCCGCTAAATTCGACTCATCGATATCAATTTACACTTTATGCACTAGACATTGATCACATTGAGGTTGATGAACAAACTACTCCAGCTCTAGTTGGTTTTATTGCTAATTCGCATCAAATAGCAAAGGCAGATATAATTTACTCCTACTCACGCTGATATTGGTTAATAGGCTATTAGGATTATGGATTTTACTTCAATTGGTCGAGTGAATTATATAACACAACGTTGTAATCAAACCCTAAAACAGATTCAAAGCATTGATCCAATGATTGTCTATGTCATAAATGGCGAAAAACAGATCGAATGTGAGGGCGAATATTTTAAGGTAAAAACAGGTTAGTTAGTCCTGATTCCAGCAGGTAATTTAATGAATATAAATAATTTTTATATTGATGATAAGGATTATCAAGCCATTTGTTACTCTTGGCATGCGCAGCTACTAGATCAATTTGCTTTATCTCATTTTTATCAGAGTAATCAAATTCTTAAAAAATTAAAGTTGAAACAATATTACCTGAAACTTTTATTACTCGATACAGATTAAAACAGAATTATTTACACATAACCAATGCAATTCTAATCTTGTTAAACATTTATTTATTGAACTTTTAATTAGATTATCTGCATTTGGTGTGTATTTTCCACTGAATAATAACCCGAAAATTAGCCTCAAAATTCGCGAAATTATTAACCTGCAACCAGACAAAAAGTGGCAGTCAGCAGAAATTGCTAAACAATTTGCTATGAGCGAATCAACTTTACGGCGACATCTTGCTTTAGAAGGATATAATTTATCCAAAATTATCTTAGATATAAGAATGAATTTTGGTTTAATACTGTTATAAACCACCCAAAAAACGATCCTACAAATTACCCAAGAAGTGGGATATGAATTAGGCTCTCGTTTTACTTTAAACAACGTTTTGGATTTTCACCAAAGAGGCTACGTTAGCCAATTTTTTATCACTAACATCTAATTTTATTTATTAAATTGTTTTTTATGCATGTCCATTACCATGGTTTCTCAGACTATAGTATATAGCGCTAGCAATTCCTAGAGATTGTCAGTTATTTTATTATAGTAATCAATTTTTATGATATAAAGTTTACAAATCCTAAGCCAATTGATACGATGCGTCTCTAATTATTTTCTTTATATTCATCAATTATGCTTTATCTTATTTTTGTAACAATTATTTGGTCGTTTTCGTTTAGTTTTATTGGTGTTTATATCAGTGGACAGGTTGATACTTGGTTTGCTGTGGTTATGCGTGTTGTGTTAGCATTTATTACCTTTTTACCTTTTTTACACTTTAGAAATTTTAAGCTTAAAATCATGTTTCTTTTAATGGGTGTTGGGGCTTGTCAATTAGGAATTATGTATTTTTTTTATTATAATTCTTTCCAATATATTTCAGTACCTGAAGTGCTGTTGTTTACCATTTTTACACCTATTTATGTCACGGTTATTTATGATTTACTGCAACGTCATCCATTAAGATTGAGTTACCTTTTTACGGCAATAATAGCAGTTATTGGTGCCGCTATTATTCGTTATGATCATATTAGTGCAAACTTTATTATTGGCTTTTTATTAATTCAA
>NZ_LZHJ01000007.1:0-846 GCF_001690815.1 Gilliamella sp. GillExp13
CGATTGAGTTGTTTCATTCTGATAGAGGAAAAGAGTTTGATAATCATTTGATTGATGAATGTTTAACAGCATTTGGAATTAAACGGTCCTTAAGTCGCAAAGGCTGCCCCTATGATAACGCAATTGCAGAAAGCACATTCAAAGCAGTGAAAACAGAATTTGTGTCAAATACTATTTTTGATTCACTGGCGCAACTTAAATTGGAATTTAATCACTATGTGGATTGGTTTAATTATAATCGACTTCATTCAACATTAAATTACCAGTCGCCGATTGAATACAAAAGAAATCGATGACCTTATCTTTTTGGTACTAAAAAGTGTGGACATACCAAGGTTTTGAGTTTCTTTTTATCTCTCGACTTATTGTCGAAGGATGTCTATTGAGTAGCTGGGTGTAACTCTCCCCTAAAATAGTACAGCAAAAAAGTAGAAAATTCTCTATGATAAAAGTAAAGGGGATTTAATGATGAAAAAAACGACTAAACATCAAATCGTCGCTATTTTAAAAGAAGCGGAAGCGGGTATTCCCGTTATAGAGTTGTGCCGTAAATATGGCATGGGTAATTCAACTTTCTATAAATGACGAGAAAAATATGGCGGTATGGAAACTTCAAACATCAAACGTCAAACGTCTAAAAGAACTCGAAGTGGAAAACCGCAAGCTTAAGCAGATGTTTGCCGAACTGAGCTTAAAATCACAGCTTCAGGAAGAAATCATAAAAAGCTTTAGTGCCCACAAAGGCACGTAAAACGTGGGCACAGCAACTACAACAAAATCATTCTGTTACTATAGCTATGAGCTGCGCTATCGTTGGCTTAAGCCGTTGTGCTTACTATTATCAAC
>NZ_LZHJ01000008.1:0-6404 GCF_001690815.1 Gilliamella sp. GillExp13
AGAACAAGAATATCAATCATGCGGTTAGGCTATCTATATAGTCCGCATACCACTGCATCATCTCACGACGCCCCTCCAAATATTGTGCGTGATTGTAAATACCACGCACATTCCCTTCTTCGTGATTTAATTGTTTTTCTATCCAGTCACGATTAAAACCATGCTCATTTAATACACTTGAAAACTGATGCCTAAAGCCGTGCCCAGTTGCACGGTTAGCAAATCCCAATCGTTTTATTAAACCTAAGATAGCGCCGTTAGACATGTGTTTTGAACTACTATTTCTACCAGAAAAAACATATTCTCCCCGCCCTGTAATTGGTTGTAAAAATTTCAGAATATTAATAGCTTGATTAGATAGCGGAACTACGTGAACCCTTGATTTTTTCATTGATTCTTTTGGTAGTATTATGTATTTTTTCTCAAGATCAACATACTCCCATTTGCAACTCAATAATTCCATGGTCCTGACAGCAGTTAATATTAATAATTCTGTAGCATAACGAACTAAAATATTACCCGAATACGATTGTAACGCTTTCATAAATTCACGCATATCATCTTCCATTAAAAACGCATAGTTTTCTGGTGTATGTGTGACCATAGCTTTAGCTAATTCACGCGCGGGGTTGTTTTCAGCTCTTTCGGTAATAATTGCATATTGAAAAACCTCAGTACATCGTTGACGCATCTTTTTTGCAATTTCCAATGCGCCTCTATTTTCTATTTGTTTTAAACAGTTTAACATTTCTAGAGGCTTGATTTGCGCAATATCCATATCGCCAACGAACGGGAATATATCTCTTTCAAAATACCGAATAATCATTTCTCTGGTATTGATAGACCAATTCCGTTTTTTTGTATCAAACCATTCAAGGGTTATTTTTTTAAAAGTATTTCCTTGCGCGATATTAGCAAGTAAAGTTTTTCTTTTTCGCTCAACAGCAGGATCTTTGCCGTAAGCAAGCATCTGCCGAGCTAATTCTTTTTCGTTGCGTGCATCAGATAAACTAATATACGGATACTTACCGATCGTTAGCGTTTTTCTTTTGCCGTTGAACTGATAATCATAGCGCCAAGATTTAGTTCCTGTAGGTGTGATGTATAGATATAGGCTTTCAAAGTCTGGCAACTTGTACGGTTTTTCTTTTGGTTTTGCTGATTCAATGGCTTTTACAGTTAGCATAATTACGGTATTTTTGGTCACGGTATTAAAATATACCGTAAATATACCGTTTAAATGTTTGCGTTGTCAATCGTTTAGAATCGTGTTTAGTCGTATCGAAATACCTTAAAACACTGTTAAAATAAGGCTTAAATCGTAGAATGTCGTTTTTAATCTTGTTTGCGATTTCGACCCCAGCAGGAATCGAACCTGCAACTAGCCCTTAGGAGGGGCTTGTTATATCCATTTAACTATGAGGTCATAGGGCTGTACATTTTAATAAATTTTATTAGATAATGCCATTTAAATAACGAAAAATTTTCTATTTAAAGTAATCATGATACAATCACATCATAATTAACCTCATTACTTTTAATCGAAGATACTATGAAAAAACGAATTGTTGGTATGATGTTTTCTGTAATGGCACTCACAAGTTGTGCTACTTATCAAGCCGAAACTAATTCCTATAGTGATCCGTTATCAGGTTTTAACAAAACCATGTTTGATGTTAACTACTATGCGCTTGATCCCTATGTTTTGCGTCCTGCCGCAGTAGCTTGGAAAGATTATGTTCCGTCTCCTGTTCGTACAGGTGTAGTTAACTTTTCATCTAACCTTTCTGAACCGGCTTCAATGGTGAACAACTTATTACAAGGTGACGTTCATAAAGCTGGTACACATTTAGCACGATTCTTTTTAAATACCGTTTTCGGTTTTGCTGGTTTGATGGATGTTGCTAGCATGTCTGATCCGCAATTACAAAAAGGCGGCAAACGAACTTTTGGTGATGTTCTTGGTCATTACGATGTACCTTATGGTCCTTATGTTGTACTTCCATTTTATGGTTCAGCAACATTGAGAGAAGAAGGTGGTGGTATTGTTGACACCCTTTATCCTCCACTTGTTTGGATAGATTGGCAATGGATGTTGGCACGTGGTGTAATTAATGGTGTTGAAGCACGTGCAATGGCAATCGAGTATGAAGATCTGATTAAAAATAGCGATGATCCTTATAACTTTATGCGTAATGCTTACTTCCAGCGTAATGACTTTATCGCATCGGGTGGTAAAGTAGATGAAAATAAACAGAAACAACGTGAAGAATCGATTAATGATGTTATTAATGATATCGATTCACAATAACTTTTGTTAAATTATACGCTTTTATTAAATCATGTTAAAAACCGCCGTTAATTGGCGGTTTTTTATGTTCTTTTATTTATGATGATACTAATTTGATCATTTTTTATTTACATATTTATTTTGAGATTGATTTCATTTCTGGCAAATATTGCCAAAATCGGCTTGGCATTTGCTGACGTTGTAATTTAGGATTGATTCGTTCTTTTATAGTTAATGCATTACAATAGCGTAACCACATATTCTGAAATAGTACTTCGTCCTTAGATAGATAATGTTGATTCACCTGACTATTAATAATCAGATCATCTTTATCAACGAGCGAGATCGGTTCAATACTGTGTAAATTATAGATATAACCATATTTGCGCTTTTCATCATATATAACCCACTTTTGATCGGCAAAACGATCTTTAAAAAATTTAAGAACCAAAGGCAATACGTTATAAATAGGAGCAATATTCGAAAAATAGATCTTATCTTCCCTTTTATTAGGCATTGTCGTATATTTAAGAGGATTGTCAATTGCACTAAAACGTACAAATTGCATTATACGATGTCGCTCCCGACTAACTTTTTTGGCAATATCATGTACAGATAACACATCTTTATCCGCAAAATCCGTTTCAATTGATTTAGATGATTTGAATACCTTGCAAATATAACGAAAAACAATTAAATCACTTTCAGGCAATTCTGATAGCCAAACATACATTAAATGACGAAGCGCCACTTTACTAATCTTATTAATTAACGCCAAACGTACACGCTCATATTTAAGATCACAAAATTCAACATTATGCCTATTAGACACTAATAGCGGTTGAACCTGCCCAATAGCCAACAGGCATTCAGGCATCTTTTTGAGTTTAAAAGCATCAAATACCGCACATAGCAATCCTTCAAAGCTTTTATCATAATAAAACGCCAACATGTCTACCACTCCATGACTAATTGCTGTGAAATATTATCTTGTTTATCTTCTAACAAAGGCGGATCTTGCAACGATAGTCGGATATATTCGGCCGAAGAATCAAGCAATTTAAATTTTCTCATTTCATGACAAACAACAAAAAATTTTGCTCGCTTTAAAACAACACCAATACGTTTAAGCGCATCAAAAGTAAGCTTACGATGACGTCTTGCCATCACAATTAACTTGGCCGATTTAACACCGATGCCTGGCACTCGCAAAATTTTTTGATAGCTATCACGGTTAACATCAACGGGAAAAAACTGCGGATTACGGATAGCCCAAGCCAGTTTAGGATCAACGCTTAAATCAAGATCAGGATATTGATCATTAACAATTTCATCAACATTAAAATCATAAAAACGCAATAACCAATCGGCTTGATATAAACGATTTTCTCGCACTCTTGGTACATCTTGTACAACAGGCAACCGCTTGTCGTAACCATTCACAGGAATAAACCCCGAATAATAAACTCGTTTCATACTTGGTCGTTTGTAAAGCTTGGCGGTTAATTGTAAAATCTGTTTATCGGATTCATCGGTTGCGCCAATAATAACTTGAGTACTTTGCCCAGCTGGTACAAATTTGGGGGCAGTGCGAAATTTTTTGCGATCTTCGATATTTTCTAACACATTTTGATGTATTTGACGCATAGGCTGATAGATACTTTGATGATCTTTATCAGGTGCTAATAATTTAAGATTTTCTTCAGTTGGAATTTCTAAATTAACACTCATTCTATCAACCAATAAACCTGCTTGATTAATTAACTCATTACTAGCACCAGGAATCGCTTTCATATGAATATAGCCATTAAAACCATATTCATTTCGCAAAATTTTTACCACTTTAATCATTCTTTCCATGGTATGATCTGGACTTCTTACAATGCCTGAACTAATAAATAAACCTTCAATATAATTACGGCGATAAAATTCAATGGTCACATCAGCCAACTCACGGGGTGTAAAACCTGCTCTTGGAATATCATTACTTTGACGATTAATACAATAAGCACAATCAAACATACAATAATTAGTGAGCATAATTTTAAGTAACGAAACACATCGCCCATCGGCAGTAAAAGTATGACAAATACCAGACTTATGTGCACTACCAATGCCTTTACCTTTATTACCTCTTGAAGCGCCACTTGATGAACAAGAAATATCATATTTTGCCGATTCAGCTAATATCTCAAGTTTAGTTATCATTTTTTCGTTCATATTGTGCCCATTAAAATAACTGTTTATATATACAGTGTATAATAATCATATAAAGCTTAGCAAGTAAATATTGTCGACAAAATCACTGTTACCTACGCTACGTAGGCAATTCTATTGATTTGATTACTTTTATATAAAGAATTAAGGCAATATCAAAAGATATGAATAAAAACATGGTAAGGTATTGTTCAGCTTACAACTGTACGCTATAATCAACAAACTTTTTTATATGAAGCCAGATAACTTAGGAGCTAAATAGTAAATGAAACGAGTTGTAATTACAGGGTTAGGAATTCTTTCAAGTATTGGGAATAATACTAAAGAAGTCTTAGAATCACTAAAAGTAGGTCGTAGTGGTATTACCTTTTCTCAAGAAATGAAAGACAGCGGAATGCGTAGCCATGTATGCGGAAATGTAAAACTTGACACTACTGGTCTCATTGATCGCAAAGTTGTTCGTTTTATGAATGATGCTTCTATTTACGGTTATCTTGCTTTACAACAGGCTATTGAAGACGCAAAATTAACCCCTGAACAAGTCTCTAACCCTCGTACAGGCTTAATTGCTGGTTATGGTGGCTCAACTAAAACACAATACAATGTAGTAGCTGGAATGAAAGAAAAGGGATTACGAGGTGTAGGTCCTTATGCTGTAACCAAATCAATGTCATCGGCGATTTCGGCTTGCTTAGCAACTCCATTTAAAATTAAAGGGATTAGCTACTCAATGACATCTGCTTGTGCGACATCAGTTCACTGTATTGGTCACGCTGCTGAACTTATTCAACTTGGCAAACAAGACATCGTCTTTGCGGGTGGTGGTGAAGAACTTTGCTGGGAAATGTCTTGCGAATTTGATGCCATGGGCGCTTTATCAACAAAATATAACGATAACCCAGAAAAGGCATCACGTGCTTATGATAAAAACCGTGATGGTTTTGTTATTGCTGGCGGTGCAGGTATGGTTGTGGTTGAAGAATTAGAACATGCGCTTGCTCGTGGTGCTCATATTTATGGCGAACTGGTTGGATATGGCGCAACATCAGACGGTCATGACATGGTTGCCCCATCAGGTGAAGGTGCAATGCGCTGTATGCAACTTGCCATTCAAGATTTAGAAGTACCAGTTGATTACATCAACACCCACGGCACATCAACCCCAGTTGGTGATGTCAAAGAATTATGGGCAATCAAACAAGTATTTGGCGATAACATCCCTGCTATTTCTTCAACCAAATCAATGACTGGTCACTCATTAAGTGCAACAGGTGCGCAAGAGCTTATCTATTCATTATTAATGTTAGAACATGGCTTTATTACACCAAGTATCAATATTGATGAACTTGATGAAGCAGCAATCGGCATGAACATTATTACTGAACCAACCGAGCGTGAACTAACAACAGTCATGTCAAATAGCTTTGGTTTTGGTGGCACTAATGCCTCAATTGTAATGAAAAAATATAAAGCCTAATAAGTAAATTTAATTAATATCAACCAATAAAAAACCGTTCTAGATTGAACGGTTTTTTTGTAGGCCTGGATTCAAACATGAAGTGCAATTTTAAACACGGTGGAGTGAAGAAAGTAGAAAGGTGATTTATACTAGCACCTTCGCACCACCACAGTTTGGAGATTGCTATGTATTATAATCACCTTTCTAGGAAGGAAAGATACCAGATTTTCGTATTATTACAAGCCGGAAAGAATAAAAAAGAGATAGCCCAGCTACTCAATAGACATCCTTCGACAATAAGTCGAGAGATAGAAAGAAACTCAAAACCTAATCAAGCCTATCAAGCACATGATGCGGTAACCCTAGCTAAGAAAAGGCGAAAAAACAGCGGTAATGGTAAGCCAATAGAGTCTTCGGTATGGCGCCAAGTTGAAAAAT
>NZ_LZHJ01000009.1:0-910 GCF_001690815.1 Gilliamella sp. GillExp13
CTTTCTGCAATTGCGTTATCATAGGGGCAGCCTTTGCGACTTAAGGACCGTTTAATTCCAAATGCTGTTAAACATTCATCAATCAAATGATTATCAAACTCTTTTCCTCTGTCAGAATGAAACAACTCAATCGTCTGTAAGTTCATTGGAATTTGACTCATAGCTTGCATGACCAGTGCTGCTGTTTTATGCCTGCCAGCACTTCGCCCCACTATTTCTCGATTACTGATATCAACAATTACACAAAAGTAGTGCCAACGTTGTTTAACCCTTACATAGGTTAAATCGGTCACCAATATCTTTCGTGGTTGACCTATATTAAATTCTCGATTCAGTTCATTCCCCACCGGCGATTCATTGCTTTTTTCTGTATGAATACAATATTTTTTACAGGTGTATTTCGAAACCCAGCCATTTTTCGCCATGATTCGACCTATTCGGCGTCGAGATACGGTTATGCCTTGCTTTCTCAGCTCTGCTTGCAGACGCCTTGTACCATAAGCACGATAATTAGTATTAAAAATTTCACCCACTATTTCACTCAGTGATATATCTTGTGATTGCTGCGTTAATTGCCGTTGATAATAGAAACGATTTCGGGTTACATTTAAACATCGACATAATGCACGTAAGCTGTATCGATGCTTATTATGTAAAATTAACTCGATTTTCTTCCCATTATCAACGTCGCTTGCTTTAGGATATCATTCTCCATTAACAAGCGTTTATTCTCTTTGCGTAGCGCGATAAGTTCGTTATCTTCAGTTCGACGATTATCTTTTGCGATGAATGAGCCGGTAGTTTGGTACTGCATTATCCAATTATCTAATGCTGATTTGGTGAGGTCATACTCTGCGACGATATCCGCACGTTTTTTACCATTTTGATATAGCATGACCATTTGTTTTTT
>NZ_LZHJ01000010.1:0-469 GCF_001690815.1 Gilliamella sp. GillExp13
TATTTTTCCCGCCATTTATAAAAAGTTGAATTACCCATGCCATATTTACGGCAGAGTTCCTTGACAGGAATACCTGCTTCAGCTTCTTTTAAAATAGCGACGATTTGATGTTCAGTCATTTTTTTCATCATTAAATCCCCTTTTACTTTTATCATAGAGAATTTTCTACTTTTTTGCTGTACTATTTTAGGGGAGAGTTACACGCTGACTTTCTTTAAACGTGCAGCAATCTGCTCTGGGCTGTAATAAAGCATGAGGTATTTTTCAACTTGGCGCCATACCGAAGACTCTATTGGCTTACCATTACCGCTGTTTTTCCGCCTTTTCCTAGCTAAGGTTACCACATCATGTGCTTGATAGGCTTGATTAGGTTTTGAGTTTCTTTTTATCTCTCGACTTATTGTCGAAGGATGTCTATTGAGTAGCTGGGCTATCTCTTTTTTATTCTTTCCGGCTTGTAATAATACGA
>NZ_LZHJ01000011.1:0-3477 GCF_001690815.1 Gilliamella sp. GillExp13
CTGGTCATGCAAGCTATGAGTCAAATTCCAATGAACTTACAGACGATTGAGTTGTTTCATTCTGACAGAGGAAAAGAGTTTGATAATCATTTGATTGATGAATGTTTAACAGCATTTGGAATTAAATGGTCCTTAAGTCGCAAAGGCTGCCCCTATGATAACGCAATTGCAGAAAGCACATTCAAAGCAGTGAAAACAGAATTTGTGTCAAATACTATTTTTGATTCACTGGCGCAACTTAAATTGGAATTTAATCACTATGTGGATTGGTTTAATTATAATCGACTTCATTCAACATTAAATTACCAGTCGCCGATTGAATACAAAAGAAATCGATGACCTTGAGCAGATTATTAGCGAACATAACCACGGTGGACGTTATCAGTACCAGTACGATGCCCTTGGTAATCTGCTTACTAGCACCTTACCGGACGGCTACCAGCTGCATCATCTCTACTATGGTGCTGGGCACTTAAGCCAGCTAAAATTAACCACGCCAGACCAACATAATTATCCGCTGGCTGACTACGAACGTGACCGCCTGCACCGTGAAATCAGCCGTACACAAGGGGCACTCACCCAAAGTCAACGTTTTGACAATCTAGGGCGCATGACGCAAAAATACAGCTGTATTACTGAACTAAGCAACCATGCACAACCGCTAATAGACAAACGATTTGACTATGACCGTGCCGGCAACCTTATCGGGCAAGCCAACAGCTATGGTAATTACCCCAATCGGATACTAAATAAATCTCCCCGTTACAGTGAAAATTATCACTACGACTCGATACAGCAAATTACCGGTTTACAAACGCATTATGGGCAACACCACATTGCCTATGACCCAGCCGGCAATCTGCTTAATGACCACCGCGAGGCAATCCAACACAACCGCCTAACGCACTATAACGGCTACTATTACCGCTACGATGGCTTTGGACGCTTAATTGAACGCCGACATCCTATTACGCAACTTACCCAGCAATTTTTTTATAACAGCCAGCACCAATTAATTGAGGCACGAGTTAATGATATCTACCACCGCTCCACCACGCTCTACACCTATGATGCGCTAGGACGAAGAACCAGTAAAAGCACTAAACATGACGACAAATACGAAAAAAGACAACACCACGAACAAACCAACTTTTTTTGGCAGGGCATGCGCCTTAGCGGCGAACAACACTCAACGCAACCAGACCAGCGGCTGCACTATATTTACAACCAAGATAGTTATGAACCGATTGCACGGGTAATGATTGAAACTAACCCCAACACCCAATCCGAAAACGTACAACTCGAATACTTTCACACACAACTTAACGACTTACCGACCGAACTCACCAATGAACAAGGGGAAATGGTCTGGCGTGGTGATTACCAGCTCTTTGGGCAACTCAAACAACAACAAACAAGCAGCCCCTATATTGCCGCACAAAACCTACGCTTTGCGGGGCAATATTACGATAAAGAAACCGGTTTACATTACAACACATTTCGGTATTATGACCCTAATTGCGGACGCTTCACCCAGCCCGACCCAATAGGCTTAGCGGGCGGTATTAATCTTTATCAATATGCGCCTAATACCTTGACTTGGGTCGATCCGTGGGGATTATTTTGTGGATCTCATCAAAAACATCATCCAATCCCACAATTTTTAGGAGGACATAAAAAACAAGAATTAATCACATTAGCTAAAGACGCCCACGTTTATTTCCATAATAAGTTAAATGCTCTCCTAAAAAAAAGCTTCAATATGCGGGGGGGGGTGGTAAAGGGGGTGGTAGCGCAGATTAGAAAAGAGCTATGGAAAGAGACCCAAGCGTACAGGAAAAAGCTCTAAATGCAGTTGTTGAGGCTGCTAGAAAAACCGACATGAAGCATGGCACTAATATTGCTGAGAAAGTGTTGGAAAATATAAAAGATAAAAATTATGAGGTAATTCAATGATGCAAGAACAACTTTATCACCTTTATTATTCAGGAATATCTGGCTATGATTTGATTCCGAATTGGAAAACTGATAATAGTCACCTATTTTGTACCCATTGTCATCGGCTTAAACTGCCTCGTGGTGGTCTAGATCTGATTACTGATGAAAAAATAAGAAAAAATTTAGATATGACCATGATAGGGTATCTGCTTATTCCCGGATGTATGTCCACACGTTTATTAGACTTATTGGGAAAAGAGGCAGAAAATCATCTAAATTTAGGGAATGTCTATTTAAAAAAAGGTACGAAGCTTATTAAGCAACCATTTGTAACATTTATTAGTAAATACAAATATATTCCCCTCAGAGGAGAAACGCCTTATTATATTGATGGTAAACCTATTGAAAAACGATTAAAGGTTTGTCCAGAATGCCTATTCTGTGCAAGAGTAGAACGCTCGCCATGGTTTTTACTCAATGATGAATATCCTAAACATCCTATTCAATGTACTGATATGGGGTTACTATTATATGAAAGTGTTTATGAAAAACTAAAAAATACTAAATTAGTCGGGGTTTGTGTTGAAAAGGTTAAAATCAAACAGAATACACAAAAAGGTTAATGTTAATCCTTGTTTTTAGCATGTTGATGCTAATTAAATTGCTAGCGGATAAGTAATGATTAAGTTACCGTTAAAGATGACGTTTATGACAACAGCCTTCCCTTAGTTTTTATGGAGCGCTGTTATATAGCCTTTATTACACAAAAAGTTTTGAAAGGGATAAAAAATAAGAATTATGAGATAATTCCATACAAGAAATAAAGATTATTATATTATTAACTATTCAGCCGTACGCAAGAGGCTCTAATCCAAAGTCAACGTTTTGACAATCTAGGGCGCATGACGCAAAAATACAGCTGTATTACTGAACTAAGCAACCATGCACAACCGTTAATAGACAAACGATTTGACTATGACCGTGCCGGCAACCTTATCGGGCAAGCCAACAGCTATGGTAATTACCCCAATCGGATACTAAATAAATCTCCCCGTTACAGTGAAAATTATCACTACGACTCAGTACAACAAATTACCGGTTTACAAACGTATTATGGGCAACACTACATTGCCTATGACCCAGCAGCGGGTAATCTGCTTAATGACCACCACGAGGCAATCCAACACAACCGCCTAACGCACTATAACGGCTACTGTAACTCTCCCCTAAAATAGTACAGCAAAAAAGTAGAAAATTCTCTATGATAAAAGTAAAAGGGGATTTAATGATGAAAAAAATGACTGAACATCAAATCGTCGCTATTTTAAAAGAAGCTGAAGCAGGTATTCCTGTCAAGGAACTCTGCCGTAAATATGGCATGGGTAATTCAACTTTTTATAAATGGCGGGAAAAATACGGCAGAATGGAAACTTCGGATATCAAACGCTTAAAAGAGCTGGAGGCTGAAAACCGCAAACTTAAGCAGATGTTTGCCGAGCTGAGCTTAAAATCACAGCTTCAGGAAGAAATCATAAAAAA
>NZ_LZHJ01000012.1:0-2103 GCF_001690815.1 Gilliamella sp. GillExp13
GCTCTGCTTGCAGACGCCTTGTACCATAAGCACGATAATTAGTATTAAAAATTTCACCCACTATTTCACTCAGTGATATATCTTGTGATTGCTGCGTTAATTGCCGTTGATAATAGAAACGATTTCGGGTTACATTTAAACATCGACATAATGCACGTAAGCTGTATCGATGCTTATTATGTAAAATTAACTCGATTTTCTTCCCATTATCAACGTCGCTTGCTTTAGGATATCATTCTCCATTAACAAGCGTTTATTCTCTTTGCGTAGCGCGATAAGTTCGTTATCTTCAGTTCGACGATTATCTTTTGCGATGAATGAGCCGGTAGTTTGGTACTGCATTATCCAATTATCTAATGCTGATTTGGTGAGGTCATACTCTGCGACGATATCCGCACGTTTTTTACCATTTTGATATAGCATGACCATTTGTTTTTTGAACTCGTTAGTAAAGCTACGTTTTGCTCTTCGTGATGAATCGATTGCCATTGTTGTTACCTTCTCTTATTTTTAGTTTATCATAACAATGACCTTATAAAACTGGTACTAATTAGTGTAGCCGATCCACTATGTGGATTGGTTTAATTATAATCGACTTTATTCAACATTAAATTACCAGTCGCCGATTGAATACAAAAGGAATCGATGACCTTATCTTTTTGGTACTAAAAAGTGTGCACACACCACTAAATCTTGAACACTAGGTGTTGGTAATATAAAAAAATTAAGGAATCCATATTATGATAGTCAGAATAGAAATCAATCAACTAGAAAAGCGCAGTAATTACTACTTTTATAACGATACGCCATTTAATGGCGAAGCTTATAATCATCGAGATAATCAACTTTATCAAGTATACGAAATTACCGATGGCGTTATTACTTTTAGTGGATTGGCTTATGACTATCGGAATAACTAAACTTAATAAGTATATTTAATAATAATCAATAGAATAATCAATACAGAAATAAATATTATCACATTGAATTAATAACAGTAATAATGTTATCTTACTCAGTTAGTTTCAATGTATTGATTCATTGATAAATAATGTTTTAAAGAGAAGATAACTTAATATGATACTGGCAATTGATGTTTATTACATTGACAACCGCGCCAAATCGGTCGGTATTTTATTTAATCATTGGACTGATTCAACCTCAGCACTTGAACAGGTAATCACAGATTATCAAGATAACGTTGCGCCCTATCAATCAGGTCAGTTTTATCAACGGGAATTACCTTGCATTATGTCACTGCTTGATAAAATTGATTTAAGTAAACTTACCTGCATTGTGATTGATGGTTATGTACATTTGGATGAAGGTAAGATAGGGTTAGGTGGGCATTTGTATCATGCATTAAACAAAACCATTCCTATTATTGGTGTTGCTAAAAAGCCGTTTTCAGGCAATAGCGAGTATTTGATCGAAGTTCTTCGTGGTCAAAGTAAACACCCGTTATATGTTACCTCGATAGGCATACCGCTAATAAATGCAGCCAATAGCGTGCAATCAATGGCAGGCAAACACCGAATGCCTGATGTGCTGAGTTATTTAGATCAACAAACAAAATTGTTTAAACACGAACAATAACGGATTAGATTGAATTACAGTAATGCGGACATTCGCCGCCCCAATAAGTCGGCGAATAGTTAAGTAAAATTAGGTATAGGAAAACACCAACTTGTTTCTCCTTCATGATTAAAACAATCCGCTAAAACCCATAAGGCTGGATCGGCTACACTAATTAGTACCAGTTTTATAAGGTCATTGTTATGATAAACTAAAAATAAGAGAAGGTAACAACAATGGCAATCGATTCATCACGAAGAGCAAAACGTAGCTTTACTAACGAGTTCAAAAAACAAATGGTCATGCTATATCAAAATGGTAAAAAACGTGCGGATATCGTCGCAGAGTATGACCTCACCAAATCAGCATTAGATAATTGGATAATGCAGTACCAAACTACCAGCTCATTCATCGCAAAAGATAATCGTCGAACTGAAGATAACGAACTTATCGCGCTACGCAAAGAGAATAAACGCTTGTTAATGGAGAATGATATCCTAAAGCAAGCGACGTTGATAATGGGAAGAA
>NZ_LZHJ01000013.1:0-630 GCF_001690815.1 Gilliamella sp. GillExp13
GAAAAGAGTTTGATAATCATTTGATTGATGAATGTTTAACAGCATTTGGAATTAAACGGTCCTTAAGTCGCAAAGGCTGCCCCTATGATAACGCAATTGCAGAAAGCACATTCAAAGCAGTGAAAACAGAATTTGTGTCAAATACTATTTTTGATTCACTGGCGCAACTTAAATTGGAATTTAATCACTATGTGGATTGGTTTAATTATAATCGACTTCATTCAACATTAAATTACCAGTCGCCGATTGAATACAAAAGAAATCGATGACCTTATCTTTTTGGTACTAAAAAGTGTGGACATACCAAAGTATTTTTCAACTTGGCGCCATACCGAAGACTCTATTGGCTTACCATTACCGCTGTTTTTCCGCCTTTTCCTAGCTAGGGTTACCGCATCATGTGCTTGATAGGCTTGATTAGGTTTTGAGTTTCTTTTTATCTCTCGACTTATTGTCGAAGGATGTCTATTGAGTAGCTGGGCTATCTCTTTTTTATTCTTTCCGGCTTGTAATAATACGAAAATCTGGTATCTTTCCTTCCTAGAAAGGTGATTATAATACATAGCAATCTCCAAACTGTGGTGGTGCGAAGGTGCTAGTATAAATCACCTTTCTACTTTCTTCACTCCA
>NZ_LZHJ01000014.1:0-1708 GCF_001690815.1 Gilliamella sp. GillExp13
GATTTAACCAAATCACCCAAATCTGATTTTGGGCTATTTGGGCGTTTTTATAAACCAACTGAATTTAAAACTATTTATTGCAATGATGAAATTATTGCAAATGACGATTACTACGCAGCGTATTGAGGATGTATAAACTATGAATAAACAAAATGCAACTACTGAAGCGTTAAATAATGAGCAAGATTATGCTCCAGAAAATCCTGAATGGGGAAAAGTACGGCTCATCATGCGAGATGATACGGTGGGTGGTGGGTTAAATGGTAATTTAAACAAACCCATTATTGACCTAGCAAAACGCATGGCGTACATCAAGAAACAAAATGAAGATATCACAGAACAAGCAAAAACTGGATTTATACTATTATCTTCATTTGAAGATGGGGCAAAACTCACATTAGCGAATGAAGTACTTTTATATAAATCAGACGGGCAATATTATCGATGGACAGGTGATCTGCCTAAAATAATTGTAGCTAATAGCACACCAGAAAGCTCTGGAGGAATTGGGGGTGGTAGGTGGGTTTTGGTTGGTGATTCATCGTTAAGAAGTGAATTATCTGGTTCAGATGGTAGCGCTCGTATTGGTTATAAAGGCTCTACAGTGCAAGCAGAGTTGGATAGTAATGGTTTACTAGATTATTATATTTCTCAGATGGCAGCGGGTCAAACAGTAAAAATCGCATGTTATGGCGATTCGACAACAGATGGAAATACGACAACAGGCTGGATTAGAAATGTAGCAGGTTCTAATCATAATGATAATGCTCCAAACGCATGGCCGATACAATTGCAAAACATATTAAGAGAAATGTATAAGAACAAAAATATTTTTGTTTTCAATGCTGGATTTTCTGGGCAACGGTTAGATAATGGATGGGCAACAAACAATTACGAAAAATTGATAGTAAATAATCAATTTTACGGGAAATGTGATATTGTTTTTATTGGGTTTGGTATTAATGATGCAAGTTCTAATAATACTAACGTATTAAATGACACACTAATTCAAACAAATTTATTAATAGATAAAATAAAAAAATCAGGTGCACTACCAATTTTATTAACATGTAACGTTGTTCGTTCAAGATTGACTGGACATGGTGATAATAAATTATTAAAAATAGAGCGACTGAATAATCTCAAAAAATACATAGCAAAAATGCGAAACATTCCTATTTTTGACTTAGATACAGCAATGAAAAATTGGATGCAAAAAAACACAGATAAATATAATTATGCTGATTTACAACCAGATAAAACTCATTGGGGAGATTTAGGGCATCAATATCAAGCGAGTTGGTTAGCTAATATACTATTTAATAATATAGTAAAAATAGACAGTAATAATACATATGAAAGCATTTATTTTTTAGATCCAAGGTCTAATTCACCGATTGGCAGTGATGCTATGTCTACAACAACAAATGCTAAGTTTGGGGTAAATCCATTTGTTTTATCATCTAAATTTGATTGTAGAAATCAAATACTGATGGACATCTGGGTATGGTGTGAGCACGTTGACGCATCAATTATTTACAGAATGCTATTAAATGATGCGAATGACTCAATAATAAAAATAACTGACATATTAACGGGTAATATCATTAAAACAACACCAGGTTTTTTATCATTTCAATTTAACGATTATAGTACGGTTGATGCGCCCCATTATATAGGACAATTAAAATATGGGTTAAATCGGATT
>NZ_LZHJ01000015.1:0-31491 GCF_001690815.1 Gilliamella sp. GillExp13
CGCTACGCAAAGAGAATAAACGCTTGTTAATGGAGAATGATATCCTAAAGCAAGCGACGTTGATAATGGGAAGAAAATCGAGTTAATTTTACATAATAAGCATCGATACAGCTTACGTGCATTATGTCGATGTTTAAATGTAACCCGAAATCGTTTCTATTATCAACGGCAATTAACGCAGCAATCACAAGATATATCACTGAGTGAAATAGTGGGTGAAATTTTTAATACTAATTATCGTGCTTATGGTACAAGGCGTCTGCAAGCAGAGCTGAGAAAGCAAGGCATAACCGTATCTCGACGCCGAATAGGTCGAATCATGGCGAAAAATGGCTGGGTTTCGAAATACACCTGTAAAAAATATTGTATTCATACAGAAAAAAGCAATGAATCGCCGGTGGGGAATGAACTGAATCGAGAATTTAATATAGGTCAACCACGAAAGATATTGGTGACCGATTTAACCTATGTAAGGGTTAAACAACGTTGGCACTACCTTTGTGTAATTGTTGATATCAGTAATCGAGAAATAGTGGGGCGAAGTGCTGGCAGGCATAAAACAGCGGCACTGGTCATGCAAGCTATGAGTCAAATTCCAATGAACTTACAGACGATTGAGTTGTTTCATTCTGATAGAGGAAAAGAGTTTGATAATCATTTGATTGATGAATGTTTAACAGCATTTGGAATTAAACGGTCCTTAAGTCGCAAAGGCTGCCCCTATGATAACGCAATTGCAGAAAGCACATTCAAAGCAGTGAAAACAGAATTTGTGTCAAATACTATTTTTGATTCACTGGCGCAACTTAAATTGGAATTTAATCACTATGTGGATTGGTTTAATTATAATCGACTTCATTCAACATTAAATTACCAGTCGCCGATTGAATACAAAAGAAATCGATGACCTTATCTTTTTGGTACTAAAAAGTGTGGACATACCAATATGACGTATTAACCCTTTTAGATAAAAATATAAAATTTGGAGTAAAAATTAAGATACACAATTTATTTACAAGAAAAATAAATTGTAGGATTTACTAACGCTGTTTACAGTAATTTGAAAAGCTACGGTAATAAATATAAATAAGAAAACAAATTCTTTTATTAGAATCAATCTTACTCACACATTGACAATGCATATCAAAACCTGATCCAGATCACAAAAAAACTTTTTTTATATTGCAAATGGAGATTATCATGTCAAAATGTTACCCGTAACTATTTGGATGTACTAAGGATCAATAATGACTAAAAAAAATAAACAAGTTTTTGTATTAATGGGAGTATCAGGTTGTGGTAAATCAGCAGTTGCCAAACAAGTTGCTTACAACCTAAATGCTGCTTTTTTAGATGGTGATTTTTTACATCCAAAGGCCAATATCTTAAAAATGCGTAGTGGTACACCATTGAACGATGAAGATAGAATGCCTTGGCTTAGCTTAATCAGTAATGCCGCATTTGCTATGAGTAATGTTAACGATGTCTCAATTATTATCTGTTCGGCATTAAAACGAAAATATCGAGATATTATTCGTGGTGAGAATGAAAACGTACATTTTATTTATTTGAAAGGAAGTTTCGATGTAATCGCTGAAAGACTAGCTAAACGTAAAGGACACTACCAAAAAACAGGGATGCTTCAATCGCAATTCGATACTCTAGAAGAACCAACTACTGATGAAAAAGATGTCTACAACATCAATATTGAACAACCATTAGAAAAGGTTGTGCACGATACTGAAAAAGTAATACGCACAATATGTCATTGTTAAAAAAATAGAAACAAAATAAGACGAGGTCAATATGAATCCGACTATTCAGGCTGTAACTCAACGTATTATTGAGCGTTCTAGGGCATCTCGTACCGCTTACCTGCAAAAAATAGAACGAGCTATGCATAAAAAAGTAACTCGATCTAGTTTACCATGTAGTAATTTAGCCCATGGTTTTGCCGCTTGTTGTAGCGATGATAAAAGTGATCTAAAAAACATTTTAAAAAGTAACATAGGGATTATTAGTTCTTATAATGACATGTTATCAGCTCATAAACCATATGAGTTTTATCCTGAACAAATTCGAAAAGCACTTCACGAAGTTGGTGCAGTTGGACAAATGGCTGGTGGAGTACCTGCCATGTGCGATGGTGTAACCCAAGGCGAGCCTGGAATGGAGCTATCATTAATGAGCCGTGATGTGATTGCAATGTCGGTTGCTGTCGGGCTTTCACATAATATGTTTGATGGTGCTCTATATCTTGGAATATGCGATAAAATTGTACCAGGTCTATTTATTGGCGCATTAACGTTTGGTCACTTACCAGCTATTTTTGTACCTGCAGGACCAATGCCATCGGGCTTACCTAATAAAGAAAAAGTGCGTATTCGCCAGCTTTACTCAGAAGGCAAAGCTTCACATGAAGACTTACTTGAATCAGAATCAGCATCTTATCACACTAGTGGTACTTGTACTTTTTATGGTACAGCAAATAGTAACCAAATGGTTATTGAATTAATGGGACTACATTTGCCAGGGACGGCCTTTGTTCATCCTGAAACAGCATTACGTTATGAATTAACCAATGCTGCTGCTAAACAAATTACTCGCCTAACTAACCAATCAGGCAACTATATGCCTATTGGTAAAATGGTAGATGAAAAGGTGATTGTCAATGGTCTAGTTGCACTACTCGCAACTGGCGGTTCAACTAATTTAACCATGCATATTGTGGCGATGGCTAAAGCTGCTGGCATAATTATTAATTGGGATGATATTTCAGACCTATCAACGGCAGTACCACTACTTTGCCGAATTTACCCGAATGGTCCAGCCGATATAAACTACTTTCAAGCAGCTGGGGGGACATCTTTATTGGTTCGCGAATTATTATCGGGTGGTTTATTACATGAAGATGTTGAAACTGTAGTAGGGCGTGGACTTAGTCGTTATACTCAAGAACCTATTTTAGAAAATGACAAACTTACTTTCCGTGAAGGTCCAACAAAATCATTAGATGACAGCGTCATTGCGTCAATCAAAAAACCATTTAATTCTCATGGTGGATTAAAAGTGATGTCAGGAAATCTTGGTCGTGCAATTATGAAAACATCAGCCGTTGCACCTGAACATCAAATTATTGAAGCACCAGCAGTCATCTTTAATAGCCAATATGATTTAGATGCCGAATATAAAGCAGGCAAACTAAATAAAGACTGTGTAGTTGTTGTCCGTTATCAAGGCCCAAAAGCAATTGGCATGCCAGAATTGCATAAACTAATAACACCGCTAGCTGTTCTGCAAGATAAAGGTTATAAAGTTGCGTTATTAACTGATGGTCGATTATCGGGGGCTTCAGGCAAAGTGCCCGCCGCAATTCATGTCACCCCTGAGGCTTATGATGGAGGTTTACTCAGTAAAGTTCAAGAAGGCGACATGATCCGTGTTAATGGTCAAACTGGCGAAATAACATTATTAGTAAGCGAGGCAGAATTAGCCAAACGTGAACCTTATTCTTTCGATTTAGCCGATTCACATCTCGGTTATGGGCGTGAACTATTTACCGTTATCCGAGAAAATTTAACTTCTGCAGAAGAAGGTGCCGTTAGTTTTTAATTCATTTATTCTGCCGCAAATCAGCGGCAGATCCCCCCAAATTATACTGAAACACCCCTATTTCCTGAAACTTTTTAACAAAAACTCTCTGTAAACTTGTCATTTAAAATAAATATAAAAAATAATATAAACTATTTCTTGATAAAATTATCCACCAATAGATTTACCACATCGCCCATTTTCCCTTGCAAAGAAGCTTTTACACTGTAAAGCGCCATTCCCATAACCTGCGATGCTTGAATTTCAGGCGGCATAACTAATTCATTAGAGCTGGTTTTAACATCTAATAATGCAGGACCTTGATGCGATAAAAATGATTGCATTGCTTCATCAAGAGAATCAGAGTTATCAACTCTTATCGCAAATAATCCCATCGAATCGGCAACTTTTGCAAAATTAGGATTCTGTAAATCGGTATAGTGATCAACTAAACCTTCTGATTTCTGTTCCAATTCAACAAAATTAAGTGAACTATTATTAAGCACAATAATTTTAATTGGCAAATTTTCTTGAATTGTAGTTAACAAATCGCCTAATAACATACTAATACCACCATCACCTGATAAAGTAATTACCTGACGATTAGGAAATGCTTTTTGCACACCTAACGCTTGCGGCATTGCATTTGCCATTGTGCCATGTTTCAAACTAATTACCGTACGTCTTTTTCCATTGGTATTAAAATGCCTACAAGCCCAAACCATAGCTGAGCCAACATCAGCACAAAGCACAGCATCTTGTGTCGCATATTTATCAACAAGCTCGGTTAAATATTGAGGATGAATCATTGTTTGAGAAGGTACAGCTTTCTTATTCAATTTATCCATTGCTTTTATATACAATTGGCGACATTTTTCTAAAAACTTAGAATCTTGTTTTTTATCAACTAAAGGAATTAAAGCAGCTAACGTTGGCTTACTACTACCAACAACCCCCACACTCACTGGATGACGCCGTCCAAGATGAGTTGCATCAATATCAACTTGAATAATAATCGCTTTATCAGGATAAAATTGTGACCACGCAAAATCAGCACCTAACATAATTAACACATCACACTCTTTAATCGCTGTTGTTCCTGACTCCATACCAAACATACCAGTCATACCAACGTTATAAGGATTATCATACTCAACAAAATCTTTACCCCTTGAGGTATGCACAATAGGTGATTTTAATTTTTCAGCAAAGGCAATAAGCTCATCGTGAGCCTCACACACTCCTTGCCCAGCAAAGATAGCTATTTTATGATTATTATTAAGTATTTCTGCGATTTGGTTCAGTTCTTCATTTGACGGACGAATAATAGGTTTAGGGTGATAAATCTTATGCCCACTATTATCTTCAACCTTAATTAAACTAATATTATAAGGTATCACTAAAACAGCTACACCTCGTTGATTAATTGCTGCTTGAACGGCTGCGGTTGTTATTTGTCTTGCTTGGGTTGGATCATTGATTTGCTGACAAAATACAGAACAATTTTTATAAATAGATTCAAAGTCAACTTCTTGTGGAAAATCGGTACCTTGTTGCGCGGTCACCAATTGGCTCGCCAATAAAATAACAGGTACTTTATTACGGTGTGCTTCATAAATACCGTTAATAAAATGCAAACTTCCTGGACCACAAGATCCTGCACAAGCTGTAATTTGGTCTGTTAAATAAGCTTCTGCCCCTGCAGCAAAAGCACCGACTTCCTCATGACGAACATGTACCCATTCAATATTACTTTTTTTGATAGAAGAAGTAATATGATTTAAAGTATCGCCAACAATACCATAACAATGTTTAACACCCGCTTCAGACAAAACATCAACTATAATTTGTGCAACAGATTTCTTTGATGACATATTCTCTCCTAAAGAGTTAACGATTAAATAGGTTTAGTTGCTTAAATTACACCTACTTTTCAATAATGCGAATATGTCATAAAGAAAATAGCAGAAAATGTTAAAAAACGAAAAATAACGTAAAAAAAATTAACAATAAAGTAATTATAGCCATATAAACTTTATTTAGAGATATTCCCTATTACAATAAATCAAGGTATTATGTACAAAATATAATCTGTATCATAGAGCTACTTTTTGTGGAACATTTGTCATCTGAGGATGGTTTAGTATCATCAATCGCTAAATTCTTACCTAATTATTTTATTGAATATTACTCACTTATTACTGTCTGCATATTATTATTAATAGCAATTTTAATGTTTTCGTTTAGCAAACTAAGAATGGACATTATTGCATTGCTCACAATCACAGCAATCACCATCACAGGCGTATTAACACCAGCTGAAGCCCTCGCTGGATTTAGCGATCCTAATATTATCTTAATTGCCCTTCTATTTATTATTGGTGAAAGCTTGGTTAGAACAGGCATTTCATACAAAATGAGCGAATACATATTAAAAGTTGCAGGCAAAAACGATATTCGCATTATCACCTGTATTATGTTAGGCGTTGCTTTGCTTGGCTCAGTGATGAGCTCAACTGGCGTAGTTGCAATTTTTATACCTGTTGCCATTAGCATTGCTAACCATACCGGTATTCATGTAAAAAAATTAATGATGCCACTTTGTATTGCGGCATTAATAAGTGGCATGATGACACTGGTTGCCACCGCACCAAACCTTGTGGTAAACAGTGAATTAAACCGTGCCGCTTTGACTGAATTCAGTTTTTTCTCGATTACCCCAATTGGTATTGGTGTTTTAGTTGTCGGGGTTATTTATTGCATATTAACACGCAATTGGTTACTCACAGCAGAACAAGTTACATCAACTAATACCCAACCACAAAGACGAAAAATCACCGATTTAATTCGAGACTATAAATTAATTGGCCGAGCCCATCGAGCACAAATACTAGCTGGCTCACCTTTTGTTGGGCGCACAATTGATGGCTTACATTTGCGTAGTGAACATGGTGTAAATGTTATTGGTATTGAACGTTGGCGCAAATTCCACAAAGTACTAATCCCCGTTAATGGCTCAACCGAATTTCGTGAAAATGATATTTTATTACTCGATATGTCGCACTCTGAAGCGGATTATCGAACCTTCTTAACCACTAATAACCTTGAACCCAAAGTTTTACGCGGTGAATATTTTTCAGAACAAGTTAAACAAGTCGGTATGGCTGAAGTTGCCTTACTGCCCGAATCGACGCTATGTGGAAAAACACTCAATGAAATTGATTTTAGAGGAAAATACTTCCTGACCGTAATTGGGATTTGGCGTAATCATGCACCGGTTGAAACAAACAACTTATTCCAAGAACGTTTAGAAATGAGTGATACATTATTAGTTTGTGGTGACTGGGGTTCGATCCAAAAACTACAAACTCGAACCAATGACTTTGTTGTATTAGACTTTCCGGCAGATATCGATGACATTGCACCAGCAAGCTCACAAGCACCAGCAGCTTTAATTAACCTAGCCATTATGATTATTTTAATGGTGACAAGTATTGTGCCTAATGTGGTTGCGGCATTAATCGCCTGCTTACTGATGGGGACAACACGATGCATTGACATGAGCAATGCCTATAAATCCATACATTGGCCAACCTTAATTCTAATTATAGGTATGATGCCTTTTGCACTAGCACTCAACAAAACGGGAGGTATTTCGCTCATATCAGCTTGGCTTGAAGTCCATTTACGCTCTTTCGGCCCATATATAGTGCTAACATTCATTTTCTTACTATGCTCAACAATTGGATTATTTATATCCAATACTGCAACAGCAATTTTAATTGCACCAATCGCTATTGATTTAGGACTAAAATTTGGTTACTCACCTTATCCATTTGCCATGACTGTGGCAATTGCTACATCAGCATCATTTATTACGCCCGTATCCTCACCGATTAAAACCATGGTGGTAGCACCTGGAGGATACAGCTTTGGAGATTTTGTCAAAATTGGCATACCGTTAACTTTTTTAGTAATGGTGGTAGATATTACTTTAGTGCCGGTGTTTTTTCCATTATAATACGCAATTTAATAACATAAGTAATGCTATTAAATTAATATAAATAAGGAAAAGTTTATTTTTTAATTAAGGATTAGAAATCATGAAATTTTTAGAGGTTATTTTAGGTTTTGCTTTCTTAGTAGGCTTATGGTTTTGTTTTGCGCATTATATTCGATTTTTAAGTAAACTAACGTGTAAAAGAATTAAGAAAAGACTCGAATCTGGAAAGATTAGCAATGCAAAATTAATCCGTAGTTATAACAGTTTCAAAAAATGGAAAGATTGCAAATGGTTGGCAATACTTACGTTTGGTTTACTATATAAAGAATATATTAAAATTCAAAATATGTATTTTAATGCTTACAAAGAAGAAATGATTAAACGTAATCTCCCTTTATAATTTTTACTCACTAATTTAAACTATAATGATGACAATACTGCTATTTTGATTAATTTATCAACTATAGTTTGTTTCGGAAAACAACACTTTCCATGCCCCCTGTGTGGCATGGCTAACCTCGCTCCGCTGTCGATGCATTCTAACGCCAAAATAAGGCAGACAATATAACTAATTATTTTTGTTTTTAAAAACCTAGATTGCACCATGAAGTGTAATTCGTCTTAGCTCCTTAGAATAAAAAATTGTTTACCTAATTTAACTCTAAACGTTTCCCGAACTTGAGTTGCGACTAAATAAGCAGCTTTTCCATCATGCCCAAGCATTTTGAAATCTTTAATATCACCACTTCGAAGTAATGTATTTGCCATATATTTCTTCTCATTCCTTTATATCATTTTTATTTCTTATAATTTTTTTAAGATTATAAAAAGTTTAACAGAAAACGCCATTATTGTAATTAATATCATCATGGATATTCTGAATTTTAAACATATCTTTTAACAGATTATGTCATAAATAGCATCACTAATACAAATTATAAAAAATCAAATAATTAATTGAATTATAATAACTTTACTTATAATTGCGATATAATTGATGAACTCGATTTTTATACTAAAACATATACTTTCCTGAAAATTTTTTACAAAATTATTCTAAAAACTCATCATCTGTTAATACTCGTAATGGTTGCATATCGCTTTCACCTTTTATAACTAAAGAAGGATCGGAGCGTAAGCAAGTCCCACCATAATGTCCACCAACAGTAAAAGTACATAACTGTAGATAACGATCTTCGACTTTCGGTAAGCACCATAGTTCTTGATAAATATTTTCTTGTTTAGCAAATCGACCTACTGTTTTATCAAGGATCTGTTCTTGATTATTCACTAATTGAATATCACTACCACGGCGTCCAGCTATTGGTTTTATTGCATAACCTTTTTTAATTAGGCTTTCATTGAGTTCAAATGTAGACTCTAATAGGTAACGATGATTAGGAAATAAAGACCATAATACGGGTAAAATAGCTTTATTACTTGGAATAACCATCCACAGTGGTTCGAAAACAGAGACTTCCGGTCGCAAAAGTACATCGAGCAATCTAACTGAATTTTCAGGATGCCATGTACGAATTGGTAACCCTGCAATTTGTGCCTCACTTTCTTCTCGAAGTTGCTCTAATACCGTTTCCCAAGCCCATGTTTTCCAGACACAAGTTACTTGGCGATCTTCATCATCAACAAGTCGACCACGTTTATCCCATCTTAGTCCAGTAAGCCCTCGTAAAATTTTGCTATTAAATCCCGCTTGAGTAAGTGCTGTTTGCATAAATAATGCATGATAATTTTCTTCACTATCATTATCTTGCATAATATGAACAAAAGATTGAGCATCACTATGCTTCCAACAGTTAGCTAAAGAATTTAATAAACCACTACTAGGATTAGTTCCTATATTCAGTCCAGCTTGAATAGCCCATTTTTGCAAAATATAACCTGCTTCAGTATGGCAAGAGGCAGAATCAGCATTATATTCATAGACTTTAAAGCCTCGTTCATCCATACAAAAATCTAACCGCCCAGTAATCATTTGGTAACGGCGCTGCTGCCATGAAAGTCTTAATCTTGGCCATAATATTTCTGGAATATTAAAATTAAGTAATAAATTATCGTCCTTTAATACTTTATCTGTGGCATGCAAATACATTAAATGTAATTCATTAGTTGCACGAATAAGTTCTTGTTCTGCACTTTCAGAAATAGTGAAATAGCGATAGTGATCATCATGACTAATAGCATGACCTGTCGCTGAAACATACGCACTTTCTAATGGATCTAATTCATTTAACCAATTTTTATCAAATTGACCTTGGTTTTCAATATGCGCGCTATGAATTTCAAGTAACGGTTTAGGAATTTTAGGTTGCGGTAAACTATATTCAGTCTTGTCAGTTTGAATCATCCACCCTAAGATTTTCGTATCATCAAACGAGTCATGTAGTTGGTAACCGTCACTGGTCACTGTCATTTTAAGTTCACGAGTCCATTGCTGCCCAATTGGTAAACGCTTATGTATGACATTTTGTTCTGCTATCCGTACTTTATCTTTAAATACTTCAGTAATGATAGCCACATGACCTGTACGGTCAAAAAAACCACCATCATCCCAAACAAGTAACGCACCAGCCTCGGGCTTTTTTTTGCTTCCGTTTGCAAAAGCTTGCAAAGGTAAAATCGCTTCATTAACAACTTTCCTTAGAAAACGTAGTGAAAAAATTTCATGCGCCATACCAACATCTGTAAAAACAATACCATAGTTTAAAAATAAAAATCGCCTTGCAAATTCAACGCATTGCCATTTATATCCCATATATTCATAACCAGAATAGCTACGAAAAGATGCATCATTAGGGTATTGTTTTTGATCTAAAGTTTCATAATCAGATGAATAAATGGCAACACCACCTGGTGCATACCCTAATAATGTACCAAAAGGTTCTTTATTATTGGACTTAGATGACATGTTATTTTAGCCTTATTAGTAAATAGCAAGATACGTTAATTACGCTATGTTATAACTTTCTATCATAGATCAAAATATATACTTTAAAAAGCAATGTTTATTATTCGTTACTTGAAGAATAGTAAACTGCCTATATATAGTGTTTATTCTTGGTAGTCATAACGATACACCAAATCAAATAAACGAGAAAAATAAAATTATGCAAAAAACAAAATTAAATGAGTTATTAGAATTCCCATGCTCTTTTACCTATAAAGTAATGGGAGAAGCAAAACCAGAGCTTGTAGACAAAGTGGTATCAGTGATTCAACGCCATGCTCCTGGCGATTATACGCCATCAATCAAACCAAGTAGTAAAGGTAATTATCATTCTGTATCAATTACCATTAATGCAACGCATATCGACCAGGTCGAAAATCTTTATAAAGAATTAGGCGAAATCGATATTGTAAGAATGGTTTTATAGTGTTTTACTTTTGCTAAAAATTGAAAGTCTTATCGGTATAGATAAGGCTTCCTGTTCCACAGTGAAAAATTTGAATAAAATCAATGCTCCACATGAATGGTTTTAGCAAAGATTTATCTTTATTATAACAAAAAGAATTAATTAGAAAATATTATAGAATCAATGTATTTTATTACGATTTTCAAATTAGTATTGTATAAACAGTGACATAAATTTATTCAAGATGATAAAACGCAAGATAGTATTAACTGCCTTGCGCTTTTAATAGAGAAGAAATTATCCTAAAATTTTCACTAATTCTTTTGTTACTTCAGTTACAGCTTGCGTTCCATCAATACGGAAATATTGTGTCCGCCCTTCTTTGGCTTCATGCTGATAATAACTAATTAGTGGTTTAGTCAAATCGTGATATTCAACAAGGCGTTTACGAACGATTTCTTCGTTATCATCTTTGCGAATAGTAAGTGGTTCACCAGTCACATCATCAACATTTTCCACCTTTGGTGGATTATGGCGAATGTGATAAACACGACCTGAAGGAGCATGAATTCGGCGCCCACTCATGCGATCAATAATCACTGCGTCTGGTACATCAAATTCAAGCACATAGTCAACCTTTATGCCTGCTGTTTTCATCGCATCTGCTTGTGGAACCGTGCGAGGGAAGCCATCTAGCAAAAAGCCATTAGCGCAATCGCTTTGTGCAATACGTTCTTTAACTAATGCAATAACAAGTTCATCGGTAACTAGTTTACCGGCATCCATTAACTCCTTAGCTTGTAAACCAAGTGGACTACCAGCTTTTACTGCTGCTCGCAACATATCACCAGTTGAAATTTGAGGAATACCATATTTTTGCATAATAAATTGTGCTTGTGTTCCCTTTCCTGCTCCTGGTGCTCCTAATAAAATAATTCGCATAAAATAACCTCTTATGGCTTTAATATAAATAAAGCTTCTATTCTGGTAAGTAATGAAATATCACCTTACTGCTGGATATCAAACCATCAGTTGGGCAAATATAGTTAACCGCTCCACAACCTTTGATCATTTGAGCTTTTTGCAAACAAGTCGGGCAAATATACTGTTCAAGATAATGTTGCTTACAATGAGGACAATTAAAATTCTGTGGTGAAACAACACTCATTTTATGATGACACTTTGGACAAAGGCCTTCTTTCCCAGAATCATTTATTAATTTTCCTGACATAAATTAATTTCGCCCTCTTACATGCTTCATTAATCGACGACGTTTACGTTGCTGTGATGCAGTTAAAGTATTTTTTCTACCTTCGAATGGGTTAGCCCCTTCTTTAAACTGAATTCGAATTGGTGACCCCATGATTTTTAGTGATCGTCTAAAATAGTTCATCAAATAACGTTTATAAGAATCTGGTAGATCTTCTACTTGATTACCATGAATCACAACAATTGGTGGATTATAACCACCAGCATGTGCATATTTTAGTTTAACACGTCGCCCTCGAACTAAAGGCGGCTGATGGTCATCTTGTGCCATTTGCATAATCTTGGTTAATAATGCGGTATTAACGCGACGTGTTGCACAATCATATGCTTCTTGAATCGAATCAAATAAGTTACCAACACCACTACCATGCAACGCAGAAATAAAATGCACACGAGCAAAATCAATAAAATCTAATCTATCATCTAATGTCGTTTTAACTTGCTCTTTGATATCTTGTGATAAACCATCCCATTTATTAACGGCTATTACAAGTGAGCGCCCACTATTAATAATAAAACCAAGTAATGATAAGTCTTGATCGGATACACCTTCTCTGGCATCAATAACTAAAATAACTACATTAGCATCTTCAATTGCTTGTAACGTTTTAATAACTGAAAATTTTTCAACTGTTTCAGTAACTTTTCCTCGTTTACGTACACCAGCCGTATCAATCAAGATATATTCACGTTCATCTCGATTCATTGGTATATAGATACTGTCTCGAGTTGTCCCTGGCATATCATATACAACAACTCGCTCTTCACCTAAAATTCGATTAGTTAGTGTTGACTTACCAACATTTGGTCGGCCAACAATAGCAACTTTGATAGGTTGATTGATTAATGATTCTGTTTCAGAAACAAAATCATCACATAATTCAGTTAGATCATCTAATTGTTGATTATCATCTGAGTTATTATCGAACTGGAAAATAGGATCTAATACAGTTTCAATTAATGAACTTACGCCACGACCATGACTAGCTGCAATTGGGTGAATTACTCCCAATCCTAAACCATAAAAATCAGAAATCGCAGTATCGACATCAATACCATCAATTTTATTGGCTACTAAAAAAGTAGCTTTATCGCGAGAACGGAGATGTTTTGCAATAGCATGATCAGCTGGCATTGTACCAGCTCTAGCATCAACCAAGAAAAGAACAATATCAGCTTCTTCTATTGCTTGCAGGGATTGCTCAGCCATAAAGCTTTCAACCCCATCTTCTGTTCCATCAATACCGCCAGTATCAATTAAGATATATTCATGGCCCTTAATTTCTGCTCGTCCATACTTACGATCACGCGTTAATCCAGGAAAGTCAGCCACTAAGGCATCTCGAGTTCGTGTTAACCGATTAAATAAAGTCGACTTTCCAACATTTGGACGACCAACAAGCGCTACAACAGGTACCATGTTTCTCCTCTAGGTTACTTTAATTCTTTGTAAAAGCGTAAATATCACCATTTTTAGCCTGAACAATTAACTTATTGTCTACAACTAATGGTTTAGATATTAATCCACTACTACTCACTTGTGTTTTAGCAACAAGTTCACCACTTTCAGCATTTAACCAATATAGGTAACCTTCAAAATCACCAAACACAACATAATTCTGGTAGATGACTGGATCAGTTAACAAACGATGAGTAAAGTCTGACTGAGTCCAAAGTTCTCCACCGCCATTCTTAGCAATGGCTTGAACATTGTCATCTTGGTCAATAACAAACAGTCTATCAGTATCCACAGCCAAGCTATGTATAGATCCAAGTATTTTACGCCAAACAGTCTGACCATTACTTAAATCAAGCGCAACAACACTACCATTATAACCAATAGAATAAACTAAATTTCCCTCAACTACTGGAGTAGAATCAACATCATTTAATTTTGCTATTTCTGTAGAGCCTGATGGCTGTGAAATACGTTGCTGCCAAATTAATTCACCATCATTAATATAGTAGGCATTTACTCGGCCATTATCATCGCCAACGATTGCTGCGCCATGAGCGATAGTTGGCGTAGAATTACCTCTTATCGATAATGCCGGCACTTCGAAGGAAACATCCCACAAATAATCACCTGTGTCACGATCAAGGCCTTGAAGAATACCATTAGCAGTATGAATTATTAATTTATTTTCAGAAGATACTGGGCGAGCAAGTACTTCCCCTTTCACTGTTTTTTCCCACACAACTTTACCATCGAGACGATCTAGCGCATAGACAACAGCACGTTCACTGCCTACATAAACATATTTATCATCAGTACTGACACCACCTGAAAATAGTGCTATTTTACTACTGAAAAGTGTACTTTTAGATAAATTTACATCCCATATAGTATTACCGCTTGATAAATCAATTGCTTTAACTTGTCCACTACGACTCGCTACGTAAATAGCATTATCATAATTAATCGGACCTAATAATGAATAGATATGAGTATTGCCAGCAGTACTATTTTTCCACACTTGTTGGATAGAAAATTGATTATCTACTTTCGGTGACGGTGCAATTTGGACAATCTCTTCCTCTCCACCAAATAAAGAACACCCAGCTAGTGAAAAAATAAAAACACCAGCAAAAAGATATTTTGATAACTTCATTGTATAGACCCTTATAGCAGGATAAATTAATTTTTACTTTCTTCAGATGCAGCTTGTTTCGCTTTAGCTTCTTGCTCTACTTTTTCTTTGGCTGCCTGAGCCTCTTTTTCTGCCTTTTCTTTAGTAGCTAAAGCTTCTTGTTCAACTTGTTGTTTTGCTTTTAAATATTCAGCTTGGTTCAACTTCATTTTAATACTTTCTTCTAAATCTTTAGTTGGTGAAGAAGTCAAAGCAACATTATAAGCACTAACTGCGTCAGCATAACGAGTCATTTTTACAAGCACATCACCGCGGAGATCATTAATTACGGCTCCCCAACTTTCATTAGTTACATTACTTAAAGATGTTAGACTTTCTTGATATTGACCTTGTTGATACTGTAAGCGTGCTATACGAATATTGGTAATCGCTTTAACTGGCTCTGAATCAGTTTTCTTTAATGCATCAACTAACAAAGATTGAGCTCCAGAATAATCTTTTAATACCTCAACATAAAATTTTGCTGCACGCAAATTAGCAAACACGCTATAAATAGTATCATTGTTTTTAGCAAAAGATACTAATTCATTAACAGAATCTGGTTTATTATCATCTAATTGAGCAATTAATTGTTCATACTTATCTGATGATGCTATCGCCTTTTCAACTTTATATGATTGCCAATAACGCCAGCCATAAAAGGCCAATAATCCAATCACAATAATGGCAACCATAATTTTCCATGTTTTAGCAAAAAAACCTTTTATCTCTTCAATTTGTTCTTCACTGGATAACTGATGACTCACGTTTTTCTCCTATTTCCTTTACTTAATAGACAAACAAGTTTGGACAATATCTGCTTGTACCACTTCAAATTGTTCGCCTGTTTGTAAATTTTTAATCATTACTGTCTGATTAGCTAATTCATTTTCACCAATAATAACTGCTATCTTAGCACCTAATTTATCTGCTTTGGTAAATTGTTTCTTAAAATTACTGCTACCATAATTTGTCATGATTCGCCAATCAGGTAGACCATCACGCAATTGCTCTGCAACACTCTGAGCAACTGAAATAGTTTTTTCTTCACCAGAGGTGATCATATAAATATCAATCGAATTATCACCATTAAATGATGGATTAACTGCTTGAACTAATAATACTAAACGTTCAACTCCCATTGCAAAACCAACTGCTGGTGTTGGTTTTCCCCCAAGTTGACCTACAAGGCCATCATATCGTCCACCACCGCAAACGGTTCCCTGTGCCCCTAGGCTGTTAGTTACCCATTCAAAAACTGTTCGATTATAGTAATCCAAACCGCGTACTAATCTTTGATTAATATTATATTCTATCCCAGCACTATCCAATAGTCGGCATAAGCTTTCGAAGTGAATTTTGGACTCCTCATCTAAATAATCAAACAATTTTGGAGCTTGATTCAGCAGCTCTTGAACTACTGGGTTTTTTGAATCAAGTATGCGCAACGGATTAGTATACATTCTACGTAAACAATCTTCATCCAATTTATCATTATATTGTTCAAGAAAAGTAACTAATGCATTTCGATAGTTGACCCTAGCCTCAAGCGAACCAATTGAATTAAGTTCAAGAGAAGTATGCTGTTCGATACCAAGAGCTCTCCAAAAACGAGCCGTTAATAAAATCAGCTCGGCGTCAATATTGGGCCCTTCAAGTCCAAAGACTTCAACACCAAATTGATGAAATTGACGATAACGCCCTTTTTGTGGTTTTTCGTAACGAAATGCTGGTCCTAAATACCAAAAACGTTGTTCTTGATTGTAAAAAAGACCGTGTTCAATTCCTGCGCGAACACAACCTGCAGTAATTTCTGGACGTAAAGTAATACTTTCATCATTACGGTCATTGAAAGTATACATCTCTTTTTCAACAATATCGGTAATTTCTCCGACCGCTCGCTTAAATAGTGCGGTATCTTCAACAATAGGTGTTCTAATTTCGTTGTAGCCATAACTGTTTAGTACACCTTTAACGATTTTTTCAATCTGTTGCCAACTTGCACTATCTGTTGGGAGTAAATCGTTCATCCCTCGTATAGATTGGATCTTTTTCTCTGTCATTTATTTATTCGCTATCTAATAAAATTATAATTCAGTTGCTGCAATTCTGTTTTTCAATATTAATGCTTTAGCACGAATTCTTGCTTCTAATTCATCAATCATTTGTTCATTATCAATACGACCAATACGCACACCATCTTCATAAAAACCGCTTTTGTTATGACCTCCAGCAACTCCTATAGTTGAAGCTAATGCCTCCCCAGGACCGTTAACCACACAACCAATAATTGATACATCCATTGGTGTAATAATATCTTCTAATCGTTGTTCTAATGTATTGACTGTGTTAATCACATCAAACTCTTGGCGAGAACAGGTTGGACACGCAATAAAATTAATACCACGAGACCGTATACACAGCGATTTTAAAATATCAAATCCAACTTTCACTTCTTCTGTAGGATCAGCGGCTAAGGAAACTCGAAGTGTATCGCCAATGCCTTCTGATAGCAATAATCCCAATCCAATGGCCGATTTAATAGCACCGCTTCGAACACCGCCTGCTTCAGTTATACCTAGATGTAATGGTTGCTTTATTTGCTTAGCTAACAATCGATAAGCATCAACTGCAGTAAACACATCAGATGCTTTTACACTGACTTTAAACTGATCAAAATTAAGTCGATCAAGTATATCGACATGGCGCATCGCTGATTCAACTATCGCTTTTGGTGTAGGTTCACCATACTTTTCTTGAATATCTTTTTCTAAAGAACCAGAATTAACACCAATTCGTATCGGGATATTTTTATCTTTAGCACAATCAACAACAGCTCGAATTCTTGATTCATTACCTATGTTGCCAGGATTAATTCTTAAGCAATCAACGCCATATTCGGCAACTTTCAATGCAATACGATAATCAAAATGAATATCAGCAATGAGTGGAACTTTTGCCTGCTGCTTAATAAATTTAAAAGCTTCAGCTGCATCCATTGTAGGTATAGAAACACGCACAATATCTACACCAACACGTTCAAGAGCTTGAATTTGGGCTACTGTTTTTTCTACATCTGTGGTTCGAGTATTTGTCATTGATTGAACTGCAATCGGAGCTCCACTACCAATAGGAACATTGCCGACATAAATTCGGGTAGATTCTCGTCTAACAATTGGTGAATCTTGATGACTCATACATACTTAACCATTTTACAAAATAACTAGTAATGATCTTAACAAGATTTAAGACAAATGTCTGTATGAGAATAAGAAAATTTGCTAACTATTAACACGAGTAGCAGAGGCTGGAGAAATATAATGACTTACTTCAATAAGATTACTTGTATTATCTTTATTGGCATAATATAAAATTACACCAAGCACACAAAGAATTATAAATATCCCCCAAAAAATAAAAGGAGCTTTTCTAGTTCTTTTTGTTTTAAATGCTTGCGTTTGAACTTTCTTTTGTTGAGACTTAGATTGTTTAGTTAATTCATCGAAATATGGTTGATAGTGTTCTGATGATAAGCCAACAATTTCGGCATAAGAACGAATATAACCTTTTACAAAAACAAGTGGGGCGTTAGGTAATTGGTCATTTTCGATATCAACAATTACTGTCTTTCGCACATGAATTTTATTGGCAATATCATCTTGAGTTAATCCCATTTGTTCTCGTAAATCAACGAGCATCACTCCTAATGAAATATTATCCATCATACCCTCATTTAATACTAATCGTTAGCTAATTTAATCTTTACAAACAGTTACATATTTTTACAATTAATCAATTTTATTTGCATTAAACCATTGTGCTGGTTTTTCAATTTCATTTTGAGCTGCAACTAATTGTAATTCATATTCATCTTGTTTTAAGGTTTCAAGCATAACCGCATACACGGCCGAAGTAGTATGTTCTAAAGCTTCAACCAATGATTTCCCAAGTAAAACATTAGCTAAAAAAAGTCCACTTGTCATATCACCAACACCAACGGGTTGTCTTACACCAAAGTCAACTAGTGGTCGGTCAATATGCCATGCTTCGTTGCTAGTTACAAGCAACATTTCAAAGCGATCAATTTTATATCCAGCTCTGCTTAAATGTTTAACTAAAATCGCTTTAGGCCCTTTTTTACATAACTCTCGACAAGCTACAATTGCTTCATCAACATTATTAATACGTTGTTTTCCATTAAGCTCTTCAAGCTCCAAAATATTCGGTGCCATCATATCAGCCATAGGCAATGCTGTATTGCATAAAAACTCAGAAACACCTGGTGCAACAAAACATCCTTTTTCAGGGTGTCCCATTACAGGATCGCAAAAGTAAATAGCATTAGGATTAACAGCTTTTACTTTTTTAACTATTTCAATAATCGCATTACCTTGTTCAGGTGATCCCATATAACCACTTAATACTGCATCACACCGTTTCAATTCATCAATTTCATTAATTCCATCAGCAATTTCTGTTAAATGTGATGCAGACATTACCGTTCCAGTCCATTGTCGATATTGAGTATGATTAGAAAATTGTACAGTGTTTAAAGGCCAAACATTTACGCCTATTCGACGCATAGGAAATACAGCCGCACTATTCCCTGCATGACCAAATACAACATGTGACTGAATCGATAAAATATTTTTCATGAAATTAACTCCAAATTAACAAGCAGTAATATTTTTTACCACGACGAAGTAAAGTATAACGATTATATAGTTTATCGCTATCAGTAAAACGATAATCAGTTGTAGTGTTACGTTCACCATTAACAGCAATAGCATTAGATTCAATCATCGTTCTAGCTTGTCCTCTTGATGGTGCAAATTCCGCATTAACAATTGCTTGTTGTAAATCAATACTTTCCTCAACAGCTAATGCTGGCATACCATCTTGAGCTAATTGTTCAAAGTCAGCTTCAGACAAGTCAGTTAATTTACCAGAAAATAGGCTTTCTGTAATACGTTTTGCTGCAATCAATCCTTCTTCACCATGAACTAAGCGTGTAACTTGCTCAGCAAGTACATATTGAGCTCGTGGTGCAACACCACTATTTTTATCTTCTTCTTCCAATGCATCAATTTCACTTAGAGGCATAAATGTGAAGAATTTTAAGAATCGATAAACATCAGCATCAGCAGTATTTATCCAGAATTGATAGAATTTATAAGGACTTGTCTTTTTCGGATCTAACCATACGGCACCACTTTCAGTTTTACCAAATTTGGTCCCATCGGATTTAGTGATTAACGGTACAGTCAAGCCATAAACTTGTTTTTGATGTAAACGGCGAGTTAAATCAATACCTGCAGTAATATTACCCCACTGATCAGACCCACCAATTTGTAAAACAACATCATGTGATTTATTCAAACAAGCAAAATCATAAGATTGTAACAAGCTATAAGAAAATTCAGTAAATGAAATACCCACCTCATCACGATCTATACGTTGTTTTACTGATTCTTTATTAATCATCGCATTAACTGAAAAATACTTACCAACATCACGTAAAAATGTCAGTACATTCATGCCACTAAACCAATCATAGTTATTAGCCACAATCGCTGAATTTTCACCACAATTAAAATCTAAAAATGGTGACACTTGTTGTTTGATCTTTTCACTCCACTCAATAACTGTTTCCTCAGTATTAAGTTTTCGTTCAACAGCTTTAAAACTTGGATCGCCAATTAATCCTGTTGCTCCCCCTACAAGCGCAACAGGTTTATGACCAGCTAACTGAAAACGTTTTAAACAAAGTAATGGAACTAAATGACCAAGATGCAAACTATCTGCTGTTGGATCAAAACCACAATAAAGCGCAATAGGATTTTGTTCAATTTGTTCTATTAGTGCTTTTTCATCAGTAAGCTGAGCAATCAGCCCACGTTCTTGTAGTTGTTTGATCACATTTTTTGTCATGATATTTTACCTATTAAATTTATTACATTTATATTCTAGTTTAAATAAGATTTATTCTAATTTATTTTGTTGTGATAACGTTTATACGCTTGTTTAAAATGATCTGCTACGATCTCGTTTGGCTTTTTATCAAAAAGACTAAAAATAATAATAGCTATAGAAGCAAATAAAAATCCAGGGATAAGCGAATACAAATTAAACCAATTAAAATTAATCCATAGCAACACAGTTACAGCACCAGTTATCATTCCAGCTAGTGCTCCATTACGTGTCATACGCGACCAAAAAACAGAAAATACGATTATAGGACCAAACGCCGCACCAAATCCAGCCCAAGCATGACTTACTAAATCAAGTACGCTATTATTTGGATTAATAGCTAATAAAATAGCAATAACTGAAACTAATAGCACCATTATACGACCAACCCATACCAGTTCCTTTTGTTTTGCTTTTGGTCTAAAAAACGCACGATAAAAATCTTCCGTTAGAGCACTTGAACAAACTAATAATTGACAACTTAATGTGCTCATTACCGCTGCTAAAATAGCGGCCAACAAAATACCAGCAATCCAAGGATTAAAAAGTAATTTCGACAATTCGATAAAAATACGTTCATGTTTACCATCATTAATCAAGTAAGATAAATCTGGATTATGAGCAAAAAAGGCGATACCAAAAAAACCAACCGTGATTGCGCCAGCTAAACACAAAATCATCCATGTCATACTAATCCGTCGAGCGTTTTTCATTACTTCATGTGAATCAGCAGCCATAAATCTGGCTAAAATATGAGGTTGCCCAAAATATCCAAGCCCCCAACCTAATAATGAAATAATGGCAATAAAATCCATATGAGCAAATAAATTGGTATAATCTGAATTGAGCGATTCAATATATATCAATGCATCAGAAAGCCCACCAGCATTCACCATAACCATAATTGGCGTTAGAATAAGTGCAAACATCATTAAACTAGCTTGAATAGTATCAGTCCAGCTTACTGCTAAAAAACCACCGATAAACGTATAGGCAATTGTTGCACCTGCACCCGCTAACATCGCCCAGCCATAGCTCATACAAAATGTACTCTCGAATAACTTTGCACCCGCAACTACACCAGAAGCACAATAAATAGTAAAAAATATTAGAATAATGATAGCTGAAATAATACGTAGAAGTGAGCTTTTATCATCAAATCGACGAGCAAAATAATCGGGTAAAGTTAGTGAATTATGATTGATTTCAGTAAAGACTCGTAATCGTCCTGCAATGAGTAGCCAATTTAAATAAGCACCAATAATCAATCCGATTGCAATCCAACTTTGTGAAATACCAAACAAAAAAACAGCACCAGGTAATCCCATTAATAGCCAACCACTCATATCTGATGCGCCAGCTGAAAGCGCAGTCACAACACTACCGATACGACGCCCACCTAAAATATAATCACCAAAATTTTGCGTTGAGCGAAATGCAAAAAAACCTATGGCAATCATGCCTAAAATGTATACAGCAAAGGTGACAATCATTGGTAAGGGCATATCTTTAAAAAACCTTATTTGATAAAATTAAGAAATAGAGGGCTAGCTTATCATAAAATGACTATGCTAAAAAGTCAGTGAGTATAAATGTGAATATACAAATAACAAAAAACTAAGCAACACTAAAAATAAAAATGTTTTACAATTATTAATCAGTATGTTTCATCGTTCCCATCTATATTAAAAAAACTAAAGGCAACTTACAGATAAACAGTAAATAAAAGTATATAATATGCATCTTACTATTTTTTAATAAAATTATTTTGTGAAACAATCAACCCGAATTCAAATTTTAGAAAGATTAAAAGATCATATTAAAGATCCAACAACAGAACTAGTGTATGAAACACCTTTTGAACTATTAATCGCAGTAGTACTTTCTGCTCAAGCGACTGACGTTAGTGTAAACAAAGCCACAAAACCACTATTTGCTATTGCAAATACTGCTGAACAAATTTTGGCTCTTGGTATTGAGAAATTAAAAAGCTATATCCGCACCATTGGCCTTTATAACAGTAAAGCTGATAACATTATAAAAACATGTCAAATTTTAGTAGATAAATATCAGGGTGAAGTCCCTGAAAGTTTTGATGCACTAATTGAATTACCGGGTGTTGGTCGTAAAACGGCAAATGTTGTGTTAAACACAGCCTTTGGTTGGCCTACCATTGCCGTTGATACACACATATTTAGAGTAAGTAACCGTACAGGTTTTGCACCAGGTAAAACGGTAGAAGTTGTTGAAGAAAAATTACTGAAAGTCGTACCCAAAGAATATAAAATAAATTGTCACCACTGGCTAATATTACATGGCCGTTATACTTGTATTGCCAGAAAGCCTAGATGTGGATCCTGTGTTATAGAAGATTTGTGCGAATTTAAAGAAAAAATTTACCCAGAGTAGAAATCAATGCCAAATAAATTTAATTTAGACCAAGATGATATAAACTTGTTTAAAAATAGTATTGGTAACATCACAAAAAAACTAAAACAAGATACTGTCGTTCATAAACCACAAAAACGTTCACAAAAAGCAATAGAAACCCAAAAACAGCAATATGAAAAAATTAATGCTGAATTTTATTTTTCTGATGATTATCAGCCGCTATTGCAAGAAGACCCTATTCGCTATAGCCGAGAAAATGCAGATCCCTACGAAGTAAAAAAATTGCGTCGTGGATTTTATGAACCAGAATTCTTTTTGGATCTACATGGGTTAACTCAACAAGAGGCTAAAAAAGAAATTGCCGCTCTTATCGCAGCATGTTTACGTGAAAGAGCTCATTGTGCTTGTATCATGTATGGACATGGGAAAAACATCTTAAAGAAACAAACACCCATGTGGCTAGCTCAGCATCCCCATGTTATCTGTTTTCATCAAGCGCCTAAAGAATTTGGTGGCAACGCAGCACTTCTCATTTTATTTGATATTGAGAACAAACTAATAAATAGCTAGTTTTTGAAAACTTAACCAACCATCTGGGTAATCATAATAATAATTTTTACTCTTCTTCCGTCAATTTATTTAAACCTTTGTGACGACATTAGCATGTAGATAAAAACAACAATTAAAATAGCTTTAACTAGAGGATAAAGTTTAAAAATAGTTGTTAATAACATAAAACAAAAAAACCAGCTTAGCGATAACGTCAAGCTGGTAAACATTGGAAGCAATGTGAGCAATGTCATACTTTTTCAGAAGCCTCTAAAGCTCTAACAAAGTACGACAATAATGATAATGATTATCATTAACAAAATCAAGCATTTTTTTATTTTTCTAAGCTAGATAAAATAAATCCTTTATTCACTAATTTCATAATAAGAGGATTCATATTTAACAATATAAAAAATAAGCAGAATATTCCTATTCTGCTTTTATAAAAAATTCTATACAATGGCTAATTTAGGCGAAATAAAACAGAGTATAGTACTCATTATTTTTGATAAATAAATTCAACACCCTCTTCATCGCTTTCGTCCCAATCATCAAAATCATCGTCATCATCAAAAGTCTCATCCATTGCTTGTTGATGGTAATCATCCCACATAAATTCCACTTTTTCAGGCGATGACTCTTCTTGTTCTGCTTCACGTGGATGCGCATTGATATATTCCATTAAGTCCCAACATAAGGTCTTTATACCTTCTTGATTAATGGCTGAAATAATATAATATTTATCTTTCCAATCAAGTGCCTTAGCTATTTCGGCTGCACGTTTAGCACTCTCTTCAGGACCTAATACATCCATTTTATTAAACACCAACCAACGTGGTTTATTAGCTAATTTTTCACTATATCGTTGAACCTCTTGGATTATCACTTTAGCATTTTCTACCGGATCTGATTCATCTACTGGTGCCATATCGATCAAGTGAACTAAAACACGACAACGTTCAAGATGTTTTAAGAAACGAATACCAAGTCCTGCACCGTCTGATGCCCCCTCTATTAAACCAGGAATATCAGCAACAACAAAACTCTGTTCATTATCCATTCTTACTACACCTAAACTAGGCACTAAAGTAGTAAATGGATAATCGGCAACCTTTGGTTTAGCAGCTGAAACTGAGCGAATAAAAGTTGATTTACCAGCATTAGGTAAGCCCAACATCCCCACATCAGCAAGTAACAATAATTCTAATAATACATCGCGCTTTTCACCTGGAGTACCATCCGTTTTTTGCCTTGGTGCACGATTTACCGATGATTTAAAACGCGCATTTCCAAGCCCATGAAAACCACCCTTGGCAACCAATACTTTTTGTTGGTGATGGGTTAAATCACCAATAATTTCACCTGTATATTTGTCGGTAATTCGTGTTCCTACCGGTACTTTAACGGTAATATCTCGACCACGCTTACCCGTACAATCAGAACCCTGTCCATTTTGTCCACGCTCAGCACGGTAATTTTTTTCAAACTGAAAATCAACTAGTGTATTTAAATTCTCATCAGCAATAAAAAAGACATCACCACCATCACCACCGTCACCACCATCAGGACCGCCTTTAGGTATATACTTTTCTCGGCGAAAACCGACGCAACCATTTCCACCATCTCCAGCTTCAACGCGTATTGATGCTTCATCAACAAATTTCATTATTCTTCCCCTTTATTGCGGTTAATTAGCCAGCCTTTTCTTGGATGCCAAATATAATGCCCAATGGTCGCAAACATAGCACCCGCAACAACAGATACTGCACCAATATAACCTAAAATATTTAAATATTGCATAGCAAACTTTTCAGGCCAAATTAAAGCAAACAAATCTGAAAAGATCAGCGAAAACAATGGCGTTAGGGTTGTTATTGCACTCACTTGTGCTGCTTGCCATCGTTCCATAGCCATCACTAATGCGCCATAAGCAATAATAGTATTTAAACCACAAAATATGATAGCAAACAGTTGAGTTGCATCAGCATTTGTAATTTTACTTAGCGACGTAAAAGGCAACAAAAAAACAGTACAAATAAGGTAAATCAACCAAAGTAACTGTTCTGCACGTAATTTCTGTAATAGTACTTTTTGAGCAAGTGCATAGCAAGCCCATGATACCGAAGCCAGTAAACCAAGCCAAACACCAATGCCATATGAAGACATATTAGAAAACAGATCTACAATATTTTTATTAAAAAATAACCCCAGCCCAACTAATAATATTAAAATACCAATAATCTGAGTCGGTCTGAGTCGCTCTCTAAAAATAAAAGCACTTGAAATCATAAAAATCACAATGCCTGTTTGCCCAACAACCTGAGCGGTTGTAGCTGAAAGATACTGAACTGCACTAGCAAATAGTGCAAAATTACCCAACAGCCCAAAACCTGCAATCATCAATAAAATAAAACGACGACGTTTTCTAAACATCATTAAATTAGGAAATTGCTTTTTATAAGCCAACCAAATAGTAATACCAAGCGCTGAAATAGCCAATCTAGACCAAGCTAATGTCAATGGATCAACAACCACTAGCGCGTATTTCATTGCAATTGGCACAATGCCCCACATCACTGCGGTTAACATGGCAAGTGCAAAACCTAATTTAACATTTTGCTGCTTTATCATATCGCCATCAATTTTATATTAACTTCAAGAAATGAAAAAAGCCCCACAATAATTGTGAGGCTTCTATAACTTTTGAACCGTTTATGAATTAGCTGTTAGCTACTACACTAACATAACGACGATTCTTAGGTCCTTTAACTTCAAACTTTACTTGTCCATCAATTAAGGCAAATAGAGTATGATCACGACCACAACCTACATTAGTACCTGGGTGGAATTGAGTTCCACGTTGACGAACTAAAATGTTACCAGCAAGAACTTCTTGACTACCATAACGTTTAACACCTAAACGTTTACTTTGGGAATCACGACCATTACGTGATGAACCACCAGCCTTCTTATGTGCCATTGTTCAATACTCCTATTAAGCGATTGCAGTGATCTTCACATCAGTGAACCACTGACGGTGACCTTGTTGTTTACGATAGTGTTTACGACGACGGAATTTAACAATTTTCACTTTATCGCCACGACCGTGCTCAACAATTTCTGCTTTAATTGTTGCACCTTCAACAAACGGAGCACCAACTTTGATGTCTTCACCATTTGCTACCATTAAAACTTTATCGAAAACAACTTCTGCGCCTGTTTCGACTTCAATTTTTTCCAAGCGAACGACTTGTCCTTCACTAACTCGGTGTTGTTTACCACCACTTTGGAAAACTGCGTACATACTTAACTCCGCAATAAAAAGCAGACGATTACTTGATTAAACATATATGTCTGCGTGATTAATCTTATAGGGCGTGAATTTTACGCAAATTTTATTCTTGTTGCAAGCGCTGTTTAACAAAAGATCGCAAAAAGTTACAAAAAAGATCAGATAGATACTCTTTTCAAGCTACAATAACCATAAATTACTATTTAGCTAAAATAAAATTACAAAATAATATTGAGTGTTTATATGTCGAACATAAAAATTCGTCCCACCGAATCAATTATTAATCGTTTAACACTATTACTGTTCTGTTTAGGCGCTATTGCTTTAATCGCTTTATCGTTTTCAATCTAGGTAGCCAATGATACAAAAGGTGGGGCATATATGGTTAATCAATTAGGCTTACTAAGAATGAAGAACTACCAAATACTAACAATGGTTCCACTCAATAAGGAAGATTATGATAATTTAAATATTTTTATTAATATTTCTTCATCACAAAAACATTTAACGCTTTTAAAACGCTACGATTTAATTAATGAATTTAATCAGTTAGAAAATGATTGGAATACTCGACTTATTACGAAAATACAGCAAGCACAAAAAATCGATGAAATAAAAATTGATATTGAAAACTATGTTGCTCGTATCAACCATTTAGTAGATAAGATTGATCAAAAAACCGAAAACAAAATTTATCATATTTCTCAATTACAACAATTATTTATTGTTATTATCGTAATTTTTTTAGCTGTTCAAATTTATTACTTACGTTACTACCTTCTTGCACCATGGCAAAAACTAATTAGTATGGCTGAAGCAATTTCTAACCACAATTTTAAAGCGCGTTTTAATATTAAAGGCAGAAAGAATGAATTTGATCTTTTAGGGCTAGCTTTTAACAAAATGTCCGAGCAAATTGAATCACAATATTTATTGTTAGAAAAACAAGTTGCAGAAAAAACAGCTAAATTACAACAAACCAATAAAATTGTTTCATTTCAATATCAAACAATTAAGCAACTACATACTTCAGAGCCATTGTGTGAACGTTTTCTAAAAATACTACACAAATTAGAAGATTTAGTACCATTAACTCAATTTAAAATCCGTTTTTATGAATCAAATGATCCTGAGCATTATCAACAAATCAGTTACGATAATGAGCAAAAATTACCTTATTGCCAATAACCCTAAATGCAAAGCTTGTTTAATCTCATCAAAATCTTATCAAAAAAATAACTTTCAGCGCCATTGGCACCTTCAAGAAAACGGAGAAAAATATGGGATATTATTTGCTTTGCAGCCAGAAAATACCATATTAACCAATGAACAAGAAAACTTAATTGTGGGAGTCATCGAGCAAATGACTACCGCAATGAAGCTCGATAGACAAATTGAACAACAAAAACAATATTTATTAATAAAAGAACGCTCAGCAATGGCCAGAGAGCTGCATGATTCCATTGCTCAATCTCTATCTTGTTTAAAAATACACCTCAGCTGCTTACAAATGCAATCAGATTTAACATCACAAAGCAGTATTGATTTACTGGCAACAATGCGTAAAGAAGTCAATATAACCTACTCTCAACTAAGAGAACTAATTACCTCTTTTCGCTTACGCCTTAACCAAACGGGTTTTTATGCAAATTTAATGGAATTAATTGAGGAATTTAATCAAAAATTACAATTCAATATTCAGTTTGAATATTTATTACCGCTGAATATTATCAATAGTAAAGATGCATTTCACTTATTGCAAATAATTCGAGAAGGACTAAATAACATATACAAACATGCTAAAGCTACACAGGTTATTGTTAGTTTAAAAATTGATGACCATCAAATTATTTCTGTTTGTATTGAGGATAATGGAATTGGTTTACAAAACAATATTAGACTAGATAATAGCTATGGTCTAATCATTATGCGTGATAGAGTTGAAATACTAAATGGTAATTTAACAATAAATAGCAAACCCCTCCAAGGAACACAAATTATGATAGCATTTAAGATTAATAAAACCATTTCATTCAAAACAACAGAAGAGTAAAAATGGAACAAATAAATTGCTCAATACTACTTATTGATGATCATCCAATGTTAAGAAATGGCGTAAAACAGCTGATAAATACAGTCAACCATTTTGACATTGTGGGAGAAACTGGCTCTGGAATAGAAGGCGTTAAATTAGCCGAAGAGCTTGATCCTGATATTATTCTACTTGATATCAATATGCAAGATGTTAATGGATTAGAAATATTGCGCTATTTGCGTGAAAAAAAATATCGAGTCGCATTATTATGTTTACAGTATCAGATGCAAAAGAAGATATAATCACCGCACTAAAAACAGGTGCTGATGGCTATTTATTAAAAGATATGGAGCCTGAAGATTTTCTAAAATCACTACAAGAAATCTCGATAGAAAAGCTAATTATGGATAATGCTATTTCACATATTATCCTCAATTATATGCGTAATAACGAACAACTAGCTACAAAACAAATGCATGATGTCAGTTTATTGACACCAAGAGAAAATGAAATTTTTAATTTATTAGTACAAGGACTACCAAATAAGCTAATTGCAAAAGATTTAGGTATCGTTGAAAGCACAGTCAAAGTACATATCAAAAGTATATTCAAAAAACTTAATTTTAAATCAAGAATGGAAATGACAGTATGGTATTTACAAAGTAAGGAATAAACGTATACATTGAAAAATAAAATATATCTTGTTCAGCGATACACCAGATAAAATCATTTATTCAACAAAATAACAAACATCACAAAACGGAGTATAGCATTTAAAAAATATAGAAAACTACCATGATCTATTATAGAATTAGATTAAAAAACAGCCACTATTTATAATAATAAAAATACCAAATCTAAACTAGGAATATTTGAAATGCCAATATTGATAAATGCTTATTCTACAGTCACTCATCCACCAGCCATTAATTTCCCCTGCGAGCGTCTATACCATCGCGGATTGGATGATTCTGAGTTGACGAAACACCTTGATGATTTTATCGGTTATGTCATGCAAGCAGGAGATGGGCAGATGAATTCACGCCGTTATGCTTTGTATCGCCATATCCAACGAGTTAAACATCAATTTACCTTTGAGATTGAAGAAGATAATTTCAATGAATTTACCACTTGGGGCTGGCAGGCGAATGCAATTATATTTATGCCTGATGGAACTATTCGGAATCCTGACGGAGATGTATTACAAGATCCTGATGGTAACATTGATTTAGATGTAATCGTCCCTTACCCACCAGAAGCATTAAAGCGAAAAACAAAAACTGAACAGTATTTAGCCAAATTGGGGTTGCATACACCTACACATTTACCACCGGTTATTGCCTAATCGGAAGTAATACTTAGAACACCTGAAGAAGTAGCTAAACGTGCCTTAGCAATAATGTTAACAGGTATTCAGGCTGAAAGTTTTAGAGAAAATGATCCAATTAATCCGATGGAATTTAAAGAACGTTGTCCAATGGGGTTTGAGGCTTTATCAAATAATGAGCGCGACTTTATTTATAGCGAACAGCCGACAGAGCAAGATGTGATAGAAATGTCTTGGAAATACGAAGCATTATTACCTTTACAATGGGCTATCAATTAGCAATCTGAGCTCCCTTTTGCTGATACTATCTGCGATGTTTCATCGTTAGTTGACCAAGGAATGCAACATAGTGGGCAAGATTTTTCAACCGTGGCCTTAAAACCAGTTAGTGAATTGTTAGATGCTTTAGATTTACACTACCGCTTACATTGGATAACCACAGATTTTCGAATGAAAGATAAGCAACCTCCCGCATCGATTATAAGTGATGTTATTCAAGAGCGTCATTACGCTTTAAATTGGTTAACCAATTTTGAAAATGCTGATTGGGATGATGTCGATACACCAACCTAATATTTTCATCTTCTCATTTGTTGACATTGTAAATGCCCCAAACTTAGTACACAACTCACGTAGAAAATTAAGCTGCTTGTTTTAGTGTTTTATACTCAATCGGTGTCATGTTATTTAATGCCTCATGCGGTCTTTCGGTGTTATAAATCGTTAGCCATTCTTCGGTTATTCTCCTTGCTTGCCTAGATTACACCATGAAGAGCAATTCTTCTTAGCTCCTTAGAATAAAAATCGGCAGGGCTTTTAAACTTATGCCGTTTTCTTGGGCGTGTGTTCAATAGATATTGAATTTTCTTTATCTGTTTGTCGTCAACTAATGAAATGGCCGCTGACTTAGGTATAAACTGACGTATTAAGCCATTGGTGTTTTCATTTGTGCCTCTTTGCCAGCTTTTATAAGGCTCCGCAAAGTACACGGTGGTGTTTAAATAATGCTCAATAGCATGATGATAATTAAATTCGGTTCCATTATCAAAGGTGATGCTTTTAA